>CAYXCT010000116.1:0-6997 GCA_964463435.1 uncultured bacterium
GGGCGCCGAGGTGACCGTGGTCTACGGCCGCAGCAAGGCCGAGATGCCCGCCCGCGCCGAGGAGGTGGAGCACGCCGAGGAGGAGGGCATCCATTTTGAGCTGCTCTCCGCGCCGCTCAAGGTGGAGGGCGAGGCCGGCCATGTCACGGGCTTGCTTGTGCAGCGCATGGCGCTGGGCGAGCCGGACGCCAAGGGCCGCCGCAAGCCGGTGCCCATCCCCGGCAGCGAGGCCACCCTGGCCCTGGACAGCGTGATCGTGGCCATCGGCAACCGGCCCAACCCGCTCATCCCCCGCACCGTGCAGGGCCTGGCCACCCAGAGCTGGGGCGGCATCATCGTCAGCCCGGCCGGCCAGACCAGCCTGCCCCACGTCTTTGCCGGCGGCGACATCGTCACCGGCGGCGCCACGGTCATCCAAGCCATGGGCGCGGGCAAGCGCGCCGCGCGGGCCATGGACCGGTACCTGAAGGGCGAGGCGGTGTAAATCTTCCCCCTCTCCCAGAGGGAGAGGGCTTCTTGAAAAAACCCCAATAAAAACGGCACCCTCGCGGGTGCCGTTTTTTGTTTTCGCTTTTGTCCGCTTCAGTACCCCAGGCTCTCGTAGCCGAACTTCTGCCTGAGCAGGGCATAGAGCGCCGTGTTCAATTCTTGCGTGGCGTTGAGGATGAAAGCCGGGTCGCTGATGGCCACGCGCTGGCCGCTGGTGATGTCATAGAAGGACCAGCTGGCCCTGACGAAGGGCTCCTTCTTGTCGCTGATCACCCCCTGCGTGACCTCCTGGTCCATCTTGAGCGCCAGCCCGGCCATCAGGCGCCGGCTGGCATAGGGCAGGGGCGCCCACCAGCCTCCCTTGGCCGGGTCGCCCGAGAGCCGGCGCGCCCCGCGCTCGCTCATCAGCGCATCGCCGCCCTTGTAGACTTGGCTCAAGGTGTAGTAGAAGAAGCGGCCTTCCTGCGCCCTCTGCTGGGCCTGGCCGCTCTCATCAATGGCGCGGCGGTGGCGCACGTCAGAGCTGATGCAGGCGGGGAGCAGGGCCAGGGCCAGCAGCCCGGCCGCCAAAAGGCGCTTCTTGTGCATGCTCAAGCCTCCAAGAAATGGGGAAGCCCTCTCTTCAGCCTTCAAGCCTTGCGGTAGATCTCGGCCCCGGCCTCCATGAACTCCTTGCTCTTGGCCTGCATGCCGGCCTCGCGCTCGGCGAAGTCGCGCACATCCTGGCTGATGCGCATGCTGCAGAACTGGGGGCCGCACATGCTGCAGAAATGGGAAACCTTGGCGCTGTCCTGGGGCAGGGTGGCATCGTGAAAGGCGCGGGCCCGCTCCGGGTCCAGCCCCAGGTTGAACTGGTCCTCCCAGCGGAACTCGAAGCGCGCCTGGCTCAGCGCGTTGTCGCGCGCCTGCGCGCCGGGGTGGCCCTTGGCCAGGTCGGCGGCGTGGGCCGCGATCTTGTAGGTGATGACGCCTTCCTTCACGTCGTCGCGGTTGGGCAGGCCCAGGTGCTCCTTGGGGGTCACATAGCACAGCATGGCGCATCCGTACCAGCCTATCATGGCCGCGCCGATGCCGCTGGTGAAGTGGTCGTAGCCGGGCGCGATGTCGGTGGTGAGCGGGCCCAAGGTGTAGAAGGGCGCCTCGCTGCAAGCCTCCAGCTGCTTGGCCATGTTCTCCTGGATCATGTGCATGGGCACGTGGCCCGGGCCCTCGATCATCACCTGCACCTCATGGGCCCAGGCCTTGTGGGTCAGCTCGCCCAGGGTCTCAAGCTCGCCGAACTGGGCCGCGTCATTGGCGTCGGCCACCGCGCCCGGCCGCAGGCCGTCGCCCAGGCTGAAGCTGACGTCATAGGCCTTCATGATCTCGCAGATCTCTTCAAAGTGGGTGTAGAGGAAGTTCTCCTGGTGGTGCGCCAGGCACCACTTGGCGATGATGCTGCCCCCCCGGCTGACGATGCCGCAGGCGCGCCGGGCGGTGAGGGGCACGTAGCGCAGCAGCACCCCGGCGTGGATGGTGAAGTAGTCAACGCCCTGCTCGGCCTGCTCGATGAGCGTGTCGCGCACCAGCTGCCAGGTGAGCTCCTCGGGCCGGCCGCCCACCTTCTCCAGGGCCTGATAGAGCGGCACGGTGCCGATGGGCACCGGCGCGTTGCGCAAGATCCATTCGCGGGTCTCGTGGATGTCGCGGCCGGTGCTCAGGTCCATCACCGTGTCGCTGCCCCAGCGGATGGCCCACACCATCTTCTCTATCTCGTCCTCGATGCCGCTGGCCACCGCGCTGTTGCCGATGTTGGCGTTGATCTTCACCAGGAAGTTGCGGCCCAGCACCACCGGCTCCAGCTCAGGGTGGTTGATGTTGGCCGGGATGATGGCGCGGCCGCGGGCCACCTCATCGCGCACGAACTCGGGCGTGATGCGCGCCGGAATAGAGGCGCCCCAGGCCTGGCCCGGGTGCTGGCGCTTCAGCTCCTTGGGCAGGCTGGCGGCGGCGTCCAGCATCAGGCTCTCGCGCAGGGCCACGAACTCCATCTCAGGGGTGATGATGCCCTTGCGGGCGTAGTGCATCTGGCTCACGTTGCGGCCGGCCTTGGCCTTGAGCGGCTTGCGCGGGTTGGGGAAGCGCCGGCCAGCCAGCGCCGGGTCCTGCTGCCGCGCCGCCACCCAGGCCGAGCTGGGGCCAGAGAGCTCCTCGGTGTCGCCGCGCTCGAGCATCCAGGCTTGGCGCAGCGGGGCCAGGCCCTGCTTGAGGTCAATGGCCACATCCGGGTCGGTGAAGGGGCCGCTGGTGTCGTAGAGCGCAATGGCTGGGTTGGGCGCCAGGCTGCCATCGGCGCGCCGGGTGGGGGTCTGGCTCACCTCGCGCAGGGGCACGCGAAGCGCGGGGAAGAGCTTGCCCGGCACGTAAGCCTTGCGGCTGGCGGGCAGCGCTCCGCGGGTCACCTTGTCCAGCTGGCCGTCGCTCACATCATTCAGCTTGCTCATCAAACCTCCAGGGCGCGGCGCTTTCTGGCGCGGCCCAGGCTGGGAGCCTGCAAAGGGTCCCGGTGGCTACGCAATGCCTTCTTCTTGGAGCAGGACGATCGCTTCCAGGGCCGCGGCGCAGCCCGCGCCGGCCGCGGTGATGGCCTGGCGGTAGCGGGGGTCGGCCACGTCGCCGCTGGCGAACACGCCCGCCACCGGCTTGCCAGCCTTCAGCGCGCGATGCCGGCTGTCGGTGATGAGGTAGCCCACCTCGTCCATGTCCAGCTGGCCCTTCACAAAGCCGGTGTTGGGCTGGTGGCCTATGGCCAAGAAGAAGCCCTGCGCGGCCAGCTCCTCCACCGCCCCGGTCTCCGCGTGCCGCAGGCGCAAGCCCTCCACCCTGTCCTTGCCCAGCACATCCTCGATCACATAGGGGGTCTTGAAACTGATCTTCGGATTGGCCTTGGCACGCTCCAGCATGGCCCGGCTGGCGCGGAACTCATTGCGGCGGTGCACCAGGGTGACGCTGCTGCCGAACTTGCTCAAAAAGGTGGCCTCTTCCATGGCCGTGTCCCCGCCGCCGGCCACCACAATGGCCTTGTTGCGGAAGAAGAAGCCGTCGCAGGTGGCGCAGGCCGAGACCCCGCGGCCCTTCAAGCGCTCCTCGCCCGGCAGGCTCAGGTACTTGGCCGTGGCGCCGGTGGCGATGATGAGGCTGGCCGCCTCCTCCACCAGGCCGCCCTCGGTCTCCAGGCGGAAGGGCCTCCGGGAGAGGTCCAGGGACTTGACATGGTCTTGGATGACCACGGTGCCGAAGCGCTCGGCTTGCTTCTGGGCATTGGCCATCAGCTCCGGGCCGGAAACGCCATCCGGGAACCCGGGGAAGTTCTCCACGTCCGTGGTGGTGGTGAGCTGGCCGCCCAGCACCCCGCCGCCGCCAGCGAGCGGCATGCCCGAGATGACCAGGGGCTTCAAGTTGGCGCGCGCGGCATAGATGGCGGCGGTGAAGCCGCTGATGCCAGATCCGATGATGATGAGGGGGCGCATGGGGTCCTCTCTCTGTTAAGGGTTCATGACAGGCAGGATAGCAACCGTGCCTTGCCCTGTCAATGCGGGCCTGCCTTGACAGCCTGCCTGGGCCACCGTATCCTGTTGCCTGAACCTTAAAGGAGGAGACATGGCTGAACAGGACGCGCTGGCACGGCTCAAAGATGCCGGCCGCAACGACCCCTGCCCCTGCGGCAGCGGCAAGAAGTACAAGAAATGCCACCAGCCCGCGGATGAGGAGGCGGAGCGCAAGCAGCGCAACGAGGCCCTGGCCGCGGCGGTGAAGGAAGGCGAAGCCAAGGCCGCTGAAGAGGCCAAGAAGGCCGACAGCGAGGGCGCGGCCAAGCCCGCGGCCAAGGTGACCCATGCCAGCGCCGGGCCGGCCAAGCCCGCGGGCCAGCCCCAGGGCCACAAGCCCGTGGGGGCGCCGCGCAAGATGGTCTAAGCCCCATTTTTTTCATGCAATGCAAAGAGCCCAGGGCATGCGCCCTGGGCTCTTTTTTTGCCCCGCACTGCGCCTCAGATGTCCCTGGCGCAGAAGCGGCAGGCCTTGGCGGCGGCCGGCACCTCGCCCAGGCAGTGCGGGCAGGATTTCACCGCGGGCGCGGCCGGCACTTCCTTGGCCTGCTGGGCGCGCAGCCGGTTCATCAGCTTGATCATCATGAACACCGCAAAGGCCACGATGATGAAGTTGATGGCCGTGGTGATGAAGGCGCCGTAGTTGATGGTGGCCAGGCCCTTGGCCTTGGCCTCCGCCACGCTCACCACGGGCTGCCCGCTCAAGTTGACAAAGAGGTCATTGAAGCTGACCCTGCCCATCAGCATGCCGATGGGGGGCATCAATATGTCCGACACCATGCTGGTGACGATCTTGCCGAACTCGGCGCCGATGATGATGCCCACCGCCATGTCCACCACGTTGCCCTTGACCGCGAAGTCGCGGAATTCCTGCATCATGCCCATGCGCCCCCTCCTCAAATAGAATAGCCCCAAGGCCTTCCGGCCTTGGGGCTATTGAAGCGCTATCGGTTGCTGTAAGCCAGCTGCGCCGCGCGGGCGCGTATCTTGCCCGCGATGCCGGGATTGGCCATCAGGGTCTGGTTGAAGGCGTCGCGGTGCAGGATGTAGAGCTCCACATCGGTCTCGGCCTTCACCGTGGCGCTGCGCGGCTTGCTGGTCACCAGCGCGCCCTCGCCAAAGAAGCTGCCAGGGTAGAGGGTGGCCACCTTCTCCATGTTGCCGAAGGCCTCGTCCATCTTCAGCGAGGCCAGCTTGGCCAGCGACACCCCGCTCTTCTTCTGCCACACCGAGCACTTGCCCTCGCCGATCATGTAGAAGGCATCGCCCTTCTCGCCCTGGGTGATGATCACCTGGTTGGCCCTGAAGCGCTGCTTCTTCATCACCGCCAGCAGCTTGTCCAGCTCGGGCAGCTTGAGATGCTCCAGGAACTGCACGTCACTGAGGCATTCGCGGAGCTTCTTCAGCTCTTCTTTGAAGTCTGCCATGGGGGCCTCAAGAGTGGGATGTGGGTGTCTTGGGGCTTATTTGAAGGCTTGCTTGAGCGCCTTCTTGATCTCCTTGGCCACCATGCTCTTCATCTTGGCCTTGAGCGACTTGCGCTCAGCCTTGATGGCGGCCTTGACCTGCTTGGCGACGATGCCCGAGATGAGGCCGCCCTTGGCTGCCTTGCGGCCGGCCTTCTTTTTGCCCGAGCCCTTGGGCCGGCCGGCCTTCTTCTTGCCGCTGCCTTTGGGCCGGCCAGGCTTCTTCTTGGCAGGCTTTGCTTCTACCGCGTCCTTCATCTCTTCAGGCATCGTGCCATCCTCCAGCGAGGGAATTATTTATTGCTGGTAATATATCAGATATTCATCTGCCAATCTAGTTTGATAAAAAAAACAAACCTGCAAATGGATCGCAGGTTTGTTTTTTTTATCGCGTTGGCCTCAAAAATCCCCTGCCATTATCAAATGCGGCACCAATCAGCCCAATGTGAGTGCCAGAACAAGAAGCAGGCAGCGCCTATCAGAATGCCAAAGGACCAAGTGAGGGCTTTGCGCTCTTTTTCAGAGCCAACGAGCCAGCGCGCCATCACCGTTCCCGCATAGATCGGGCCCATCACCCAACCCAGCAGATAGATGGCCACCATGCCAAACAGCCAAAGGATCTGTTCAAAGACATGCACATAAGGCTGCTGATGGAACGCATTCTTGAGCAGGGTCACAGAATATAGGACATAGATGCTCAAATAGGGGCTCACCAAGCCGATTGGCACAGCAATGATGTCGCTCATTTTGAGTCGCTTGTAAAAAGTGTTGGAAATAGGCATTCTCAATACCATTGGCATAAGAGTGGCTTCCCTTGGTGGGTGAACGCATTTTCTATGCTAAAACTAAGTATTTCCTATATTTGAAACTGAATATCGGCTTTCTTTGATGGATGATAGCCGAATTTATAGATTTAATCGAGAGATTTTTAATAATATGTTTAATGTATAACGAAAAACAAAATTCACCTTTATTTAAAGATAATTCCTAGCTGTTCATAATTTACTTAGCCCTCTCAAACTCTATTAGGCACGTTCCTGCCATGAACATAATATTTAGTCTCCCGAGCTAAACGGATTGGGTCTAGGCCTTTGGCTGCGCCTTGGATGAAAGCACAGCGCGCTTTTTCTGCCTCTGCCAAAGAGCGAAAGAAGCGAGTGGGCTGGTTTGAAGAGACATGGCTGATGCCAAAGTCCCCTTGGCCTGCAAGGCCGGAGGGCGAGCCAAAGAGCGGCTGAATTGATTTGAGGAATCGCTCGTCTTGCATGTGGGCTCACCCCCTTCCGTTCTCTATACGCAATCGGGCAAGCAAAAGGCGCTGCCCATTCAAGAGCAGCGCCCCTATGCTTTTCCTGCCTAGCATGAGCATGCTATCGCAAGGCCGCTTTGAGAGCCTTCTTGATGGCCTTGTTCACCATCTTCTCGATCAACGCCTTCTGCTCCTTCTTCTGAGCC
>CAYXCT010000117.1:0-6966 GCA_964463435.1 uncultured bacterium
CACGCCCTCCGGCAGGCTCTGCTTCAGCTCCTCCAGCCGCTGCTTGACGCGCGCGATCACCTCGGGCGCGTTGGCCCCCTGGCGCATCACCACCACGCCGCCCACCACCTCGCCCTCGCCATTGAGCTCAGCCAGGCCGCGCCGCATCTCAGGGCCCCAGGCCGCCTGGGCCACGTCGCCCACCCGCAGGCTGGTGCCGGTCTTGGCATCGCTGCGCAGCGGGGCGTCCAGGTAGTCCTGCAGGCTCTTGGCATAGCCGTGGCCGCGGACCATGTATTCCGCGCCGCCGAACTCCAGCAGGCGGCCGCCCGCCTCCTGATTGGCATCGCGCACGGCCCGCGCCACGTCCAGCACGCCCGCGTGACGGGCCTGCAGCTTGAGCGGATCCACGGTCACCTGCACCTGCTTCACAAAGCCGCCCACCGGCGCCACCTCCGCCACCCCGGGCAGGCTCTGCAGCTGGAAGCGCAGGTCCCAATCCTGCAGGCTGCGCAGGTCGGCCAGGCTGTGCTTGCCGCTCTTGTCCACCAGGGCATATTGGTAGACCCAGCCCACGCTGGTGCCGTCCGGCCCCAGCTCAGTGCTCACGCCCTCGGGCAGCTGGCCCTGGATCTGGCTCAGGCGCTCCAGCACCCGGCTGCGGGCCCAGTAGAGGTCGGTGTTGTCGTCAAAGATGACATAGACATAGCTAAAGCCAAAGTCTGAGAAGCCGCGGATGGCCTTGACCTTGGGCGAGCCCAGCAGGGCCTGGATGATGGGGTAGGTGACCTGGTCCTCCATCACATCCGGGCTGCGGTCCCAGCGCGAATAGACGATGACCTGGGTGTCCGAGAGGTCGGGGATGGCATCCAGCGGGATGCGCTTGAGGCACCATCCTGCCCACAGGGACAGGGCCAGGGCCGCGCCCAGGGTCAGCCAGCGGTTCTTGGCGCACCAGGCGATCAGGTTCTCTATCATGTCCGCCTCCTAGGCGCTATGGGCTCAGAACTGCTGGATGGCCGCCTGGAAGCGGCTCTCGGAATCGATGAGGAAGCTGGCCTGGGTGACCACCCGCTCCCCGGCCTGCACGCCCTTGAGCACCTCCACCCGGCCATTGCCGCGCTCGCCCAGGCTCACTTGGCGGGGCTCAAAGCGGCCGCCCTCCTTCTCCACGAACAGCACCTGCCTGAGCCCGGTGTCGATGACCGCGTCCTCGGGAACGCTGAGCCGCTGGCCCAGGCTCAGCTCCACGCGGGCTTCCACATAGACCCCAGCCTGCAGCCAGGGCTGGGCTTTGGCCGCCTGCAGGGCCACGCCAAAGGTGCGGGTGAGGCTGTCCAGGCTGGCATCCACCGAGCGCACCGTTGCGCTCACGGCCTGGCCCTGGGGCCCCAGCAGCAGGGCCTTGAGCCCGGGCTTGAGCTCCCCGGCGTCCTGCTCAGCCAGCTGAGCCAGCACCAGGGCCCCTGACTTGGCCACCCCTGGCAGGCGCAAGATGCGGCTCATGGCCTGCACGGCCACGGCCTCGCTGGCCACGCCGATGAGCTGGCGCCGCTCAGGGCTCAAGGTGAAGGCAGCCTTGCCCGGGACCGCTGCGCCGGGGCCAGGCGCCGCGTCCTCCTGGGGCAGGATGGGCTTGAGCCCCAGCTTCTTGACCCGCGGGTCATCGGCGTCCAGCTGCCGCTCCTCCAGGTCCATGTGGCAGATGGGGCAGATGCCGGGATGGTCCTGGATGACGTTGGGGTGCATGCTGCATTGCCACACCGTCACCTTGGCCCCGGCTTGGGCTCGCGCGCCAGCCGCGGCCGGGGCGCGATGCAGGGCCCACCAGGCCCCGCCAGCGGCCAGCAAGGCCAGGGCCGCGAAAAGGGATATCCAGCGAGAGGTCTTCATGGTCATTCTCCTGTCAAGCGCAAGAGGGTGGCATCCAGCAGCCCCAAGCGGGATTGCAGCATCAAGGCATCCATGTTCATGGCCTGGTAGGCCTGCACGGCGGTCAGGGCATCGGCGGCGCCGATGCTGCCCGCGCGGTATCCGGCGATGCCGCGCTCGCTGGCCAGCTGGCTCAAGGGCAATATCTCCTGCTGAAAGCGCCGCCATTGCTCGCGCCCGGCCTGGCGCTGCGCCCAGGCGGCTTCAAAGGCCTCCTGGCTGGACAAGCGGGCGCTGGCAGCCATGCTCAAGGCGGCGGCGGCCTCATGCCCGGCCGCCGCGGCTTCGCCCCAAGGCCGGGTGAACCACAGCGGCACCGACATGCGGGCCATGGCCATGCCCGAAGCCATGCCACCCTGGTCCTGCATCAGGCTGTATTGCAGCATGAAGCCCGGCAGCCAGCCCGCCAGGGCCACGTCTTGCCGCGCCTGGCTGGAAGCCAGCGCGGCCAGCGATCCCCTCACCTCCGGGCTGGCCTTGAGCGCCTCTTGCAGCAGCGCATCATGGGCCTCCCCGGCTCTGAAGAGGTCCTGCTCGCCGGGCAGGGCCAGGGCAGGCAGGGCCTGCTCCAGCCCCATCAGGCGCTGCAGGGCCTGGCGCGCCGCCAAGCCATCCGCCTCGGCGCCGGCCAGCGCGTTGAGGGCGGCGGCCTGCTGCATGCGGGCCATGGGATCCATCAGCTGAGCCATGCGGTCCGTGGCGCCCAAGCGGTCGCGCTGCTGGGAGATGGCAGCCAGCTCCCCCAGGCTGGCCGCGGAGCGCGAGAGCACCTTGGCCGAGGCCTGCGAGGCCTGCAGCTCCCAGTACATGCGCCGGGCCTCCAGCCGCTGGTCCGCGCGCACCCTATCCAGGGCCGCGCGCTGGGCATCCGCCTCGGCGCCGGCCTGGCGGCTGGCCAGCAGCTGCTTGCCCGGGAAGGGCAGCTCTTGGATCAGGTCCAGGCTGCGCGACTGGGCCTGTCCCAGGTCCAAGCCCGGCCTGGGGAAGCCGCTGAAGGTGACCCCCACTTGGGGATCCGGCAGGGACCAGCTGGCCAGCTCCATGGACCGGCTGGCTTCGGCCATCTCGCGGGCCGCCGCGATCTCAGGATTGCCGTGGTCCACGAGCTGCAGCGCCTGGTCCAGGCTCAAGCCGGCCCCGGGGGAGGCTTGGGCCGGCAGGGCCAGGGCAAGGGACAGGAGTAAGCTCATCATGCCAGCACCTGAAAGATGCCCCCGGGCCGGGTCCAGCCCAGCCCGGGGGCGCGCCTCACTTCTTCTCCACCAGGTCCATGCCGCACTTGGGGCAGCGGCCAGGATGGTGGCTGATGACATCCGGGTGCATGGGGCAGGTATAGGTCTTCTCCACAGCCTTCAAAGCCTTGGCCTTTTTGGCTTGCTTGGCCTTCTTGACCAGGGCTGGCTTGTCCGCCGCCTTGGCCGTGGCCGTGGCAGCGCCGGGCTGGGCCGGGGCGCTGGCATCCGCCAAGAGGCTGGAAAAGGGCAGCAAGCAGAGCAGGGCGAGCAAGAGGGGCTTTTTCATGGCAGCTCCAGGAAAAGGGGTGAACGACAGCGAGCCCTGGCTATCCAGGGCTGGTCTTGAACAAAGGGGGGCAAGCTAGGCTATGGGTCAGGCAGGGGGAGCTTGCGCAAAAGGCAGGCGCAAACCGGGTGTTTCAGGCAGGCCAGCGGCCTGGGGGAGGGCCGCCATCAGCGAGCATGGGGCGTCTTGCAGGATGGTGCGGGGGGATGGAGCCAAGCAAGCCTGGCTGGCAGGGGCTGCGGCATGGGCCTGAGCCCTCAAGAGGAGGGCTTCTGGCGCCTGTCGCAGGCTGAAATCGCCGCAGGTCTTCTCCTGGCGCAGGTCGGCCGCGTTGGCTCCGCGGCTGGCCAGGGCCTGGCGGTCCAGCTGGCAAGCCTGGCGGCAGAATTCCCTGCCCTGGGCTGAGAAGCCGGCCATGCAGCGCGCCGGGCTCCAGTCCAGGCTGGGGGCCTGGATGGCAAGGCAGAGCAGCAGCAGGATGTGGGTGAATGCGCGCATGGCATGCCTCAGGGGATGAGCCTATCCTACTCTACGCAGGCCCGGCCCCAAAGTTCAAAGATTCATCGCCGGCGGCTGGGCGAGCCGAAATAATAGCGGGCGCCAGCTACAAAGCCATCCAGGGCCGCGGTGCCGAAATTGGGGGTGCAGATGACGCTGGGCGCCCATTCCACGAAGGCGTCAAAGGGGCGCTTGGGAAAGAGGTAGGTGAGGCCGGCCACGCCGCGCACTCCGGACAGGTCCAGGGCATTGGGGTTGTCGCGGCCATTCACCTGGTTCCAGCGCAGGCCCCACACCCCGCCGCCGAAGTAGAGCGGGCAGTTGTAGGAGAAGGTGTTGTGCTTGCCGAAGATGTAGTACTTGTGGAAGACCAAGTCCACGCTGGCGCCCACGCCCACGGCCTGGCCCGAGGGCAGGCCCGCCTCCAGGTCCACGGCCCATTGCCTGTCGAACCAGTACTTGGCCGTGAAGCCGGTGGGGTTGCCGGCCATCACGCCCAGCCCGAGCTCATCCGCCCGGTCCGCCACCGGGATGGAGCGCTGGTAGTCCGCAGCCGCCAGGGGCGCTGCCAGCCCGGCCAGCAGCAGCCATGCGATCATGCTCCTCTTCCTCATCTTCGCGTCCTCCTTCAAATGCCCAGCACGCTGCGCAGGGTCTCGCGCGGCTGGGCTATCTCATAGGGCTTTTGCAGGCTGGCCATGAAGCCATGCCCGCGGATGTCCTGCAGCACCCCCTCTTCGGTGTAGCCGCTGCTCACGATGCCCCGCACCGCGGGGTCCAGCTCCAGCAGGCGGGCCATGGCCTCCCTGCCCCCCATGCCGCCGGGGATGGTCAGGTCCATGATCACGGCCTGGAAGGGCTGGCCCTGCTCCTGGCCGCGCATCCAGGCCTCCACCGCCGCGCGGCCGTCCGGCACGCCCAGAGCCTGGTAGCCCAGCGCCTCCAGGGTCATCACCAGCGAATCGCGCACATCCGCCTCGTCATCCATCACCAGGATGCGGGCGGTGCCCCCCGCCAGCGGCACCGCCCGGGCCTCGTCCTTGATCTCGGCGCGGGTGGCCCCGGGCATGGCCGGCAGGTAGAAAGTGAAGACGGCCCCGCCCTGGGGGCTGTTGCTGGCGGTGATGGCGCCGCCATGGCGCTCGAGCACGCTGAAGGCGATGGCCAGGCCCAGCCCGGTGCCGCCGGCCTTGGTGGTGAAGAAGGGGTCGAAGACATGGGCCAGCACGCCCTCAGGGATGCCGGGCCCCTGGTCGGTGAAGGAAGCCCACACATAAGGGCCCTCGGCCAGGCTTGGGGGCAGCGGCCGGCCCGGCGCCAGGTTGCCGGCCTCCACCTGCAGGGTGCCGGCCCCGGGCATGGCCTGGCGGGCGTTGATGACCAGGTTGTCGATGACCTGCGCCACCTGGCTCTCGTCCATGGAGCAGAGCCAGAGGTCCGGGTCCAGCGCCAGGCGGGCCCGCACCCCCGAGCCGGAGAGCGAGAAGTCGACCTCGCGCTTGAGCAGGCCAGCCAGGTCGGCCACCCGCTTGAGCGGGGCGCCGCCCTTGCTGAAGGTGAGCAGCTGCTGGGTGAGGTCGGTGGCGCGGCGGCCCACGGCCACGCCCTTGTCCAGGCAGGCGCGGGCCCGATCCAGCTCGCCGCGCTCCAGGGCCAGGCGGCCCACCTCCAGGTAGCTGAAGAGCCCGGCCAGCAGGTTGTTGAAGTCGTGCGCGATGCCGCCCGCCAGCACCCCCAGGTTCTCGAACTTCTGCATGCGCCGCACCTGCTCATCCATGCGGCGACGCTCGTCCATCAGGCGCACGCGGGCCTCCATGTCCTCCTGCAGGGCCTGCAGCAGGCGGTTGGTGGCCATGGAGAGGCGCGAGACCTCGTCGTTGCCGGTCTCGGGCACCCTGCGGTTGAGCTCGCGGCTCTTCTCCACCTGCGCCAGGTGGTCGTGCAGGGCCGAGAGGCGGCGCAGCACCAGGCGCTGCAGCAGGGCCATGGTGAGCAGGCCGATGGCCAGCATGCCCAGCACAAAGCTGGCCAGGAACCAGGCCAGGGTGTCGATGAAATTGGCCCGCATGTCCCGGTGCAGGGCCACCTGGGCCACCAGCAGGGGCTTGCCGAAGACATCCTCATAGAACCGCAGGCCCAGGATGCGCTGGCTGTCCAGCGCCTGCACCCCCACCCGGCTGGCCGGGTCCACCGGCGGGGCATCGGCGGCCGGCACCAGGCTCAGGTCCAGGTGCGAGACCTGGCGCATGCGGGCCACCTCGGCGGGGCTCAGCACCCGCCAGCCCACCATGGCGCCGCGGCTGTGGCCGGTGTAGTCGCTGGTGATGATGTTGTGGGCCGAGATGAAGCAGGGCTGGCCGCCGATGCTCATCCAGCCGTTGACGCCCTCGCGGGTGGCATCGGGCTTGAGCCGGGCCTGCACCCGCCGGCACAGCTCGGCCTCCTCGCCGCTCACCGGCACCAGGGCCTTGCGGTCAAGGCTGGTCTTCATGCCCGCCGCCACGCCCCCCGCCTTGTCGAGGAAGACGATGGCGTCCCAGCGGTTGTTGATGAAGGTGGGCAGGGTGTAGGACGAGGCGATGAACTTGGGGTCGCGCTTCACCATGAAGGCGTAGGCGTCATCCCAGGCCGCCCAGTCGCTCATCTGGCGCTCCATGGCCGCCAGCTCGCCGGCCAGGTAGTCCTCGGCGAAATGCACCTTGTCCGCCACCCAGGCGGACTCGGCCGCCTCCACCCGCTTGAGCAGCACGGTGGTGGAGAGCAGGGCCAGCAGCAGGGCCAGCAGCAGCCCGGCGGCCAGGATGATCAGCAGGATCTTTCGGTAGACGCTCATGTCCCCTTCTGGGCGCGCCCTGGCGCCCGCGGCACCGCCCGGCGCGCTAGCGCACCTTGAAGCTCTGTGCCTTTTGATGCAGCTCGCGGGCCAAGATGGCCATGCTCTCGGCGGCCAAGGCCATCTCCTCCATGCTGCTGGTGTGCTCCTGGGTGCTGGCCGAGGCCTCCTCCGTGCTGGCCGCGGTCTCCTCCGACACGGTG
>CAYXCT010000118.1:0-6936 GCA_964463435.1 uncultured bacterium
GTTGAAGGTGGCCATGCACTGGTACTGGTTCCACACGTTGAGCATGCGGCTGGCGTGGGGGTCCGGGCACTGGGCCTGGAACTTGGAGAGGTTCTCGTCCCAATAGGCCTTGAGCCGGCCGAAGGCGGCATCCACCGCCCCGGGCGCCGAGTACTTGGCCACCAGCGCGCGGCCCAGCTCCTTGTTCATCACAAAGGGCGCGGTGAACTTGGGGCCCTTGAAGCCCTCCAGCTCATAATCCACATAGGCCAGGATGAAGGTGAAGGTCTTCTCCTCGCCCGGGGCCAGGGAGAGGCTCACCTCGTGGCTGCCGATGGGGTTCCAGCCGAAGGCCATGCTGTTGCCGGCCTTGCCGGCAAAGGGCGCCTTGGCCTCGTGCAGGCCCTCGTGGATTCCCACAAAAGCGTCGCGGCTGGTGTCGAAGCCGGTGACCGGGCCGGTGCAGGCGAAGAGGGTGTAATGATTGCGGCGCTCGCGGTACTCGGTCTTGTGGTAGATGGCGCCACCCTCCACCTCCACCTCGCCGATGGAATAGGTGCGCTGATAGTTGGTCATGTCATTCAGGGCTTCGTAGAAGCAGAATTCCTGGAAAGAGTAGATCTTGGGGCTCTTGGGCTTGGCGCTCTTGTTGCGCACCGTCACCTTCCACAGCTCCAGGTTCTCCTGGGGCGGCACGAAGAAGAGGGCCTCCACCTCCAGGCCGTCCTTGCGGCCAAGGATGCGGCTATAGCCCAGGCCATGGCGGCACTCATAGGCATCCAGCTTGGCCTTCACCGGCTTCCAGCCCGGGTTCCACACGCTTCCGCTGTCATTCACGTAGAGGTAGCGGCCGCCCAGGTCATAGGGCACGTTGTTGTAGCGATAGCGGGTCAAGCGCCTGAGCTTGGCGTCCTTCCAGAAGGTGTAGCCGCCAGCGGTGTTGGTGCACAGCCCAAAGAACTCGTCCTGCCCCAGGTAATTGAGCCAGGGCAGGGGGGTGTCGGGGCGGCTGATCACATATTCGCGAGCCGCATCATCAAAGGCGCCGTAAGGGTTCACGGTCGAACTCCTTCTGAAAGGGGCTTTAAACGAAAAAACCCAAAGGGATTTTAGCCTTCGGGACAGCCAAAAGACGATTGAAAATGACGCAAGAAAATAACAGCCTGGTCATGCTTTGTCAATGATGGCGCTTGGGGCAGGCCTGCCGCAGCGCGGCAAAAATGCCGCGCTCAAACCCGTCTCCCCCATTGCGGGACAAGGTTATTATGGCGCACGGGCCTGGCACGCGCCATGCATCAACAGGGGCCAGGAACGCAATACCCCTTTTTAGGAGGATGTCATGAACCGCACCATGATCTTGGCGGCATTGGCCGCCGCAAGCCTGGCCCTGCCCAGCCTGCTCAAGGCCGACCCCCTCAGCCAGGTGGTGAGGGACTTGTCACCGGTGATGGTGGCCCCCGGCGTGTTCGTGCCCGCGGCCCTGGCGCCCCGGGCCGTGGGCGTCAAGCTGGTGATGGCCCGGCCGGCGCCGGTCTATCCTGTGGCCCAGCCCTACCACGCCCCGGTCTACCACCCCTGGCTCACCACCGGTGAGCGCTGGCGCTTGCACCACCGCCTGCCCGTTGAGCGCGAGCAGGCCTGGCGCCATGACCGCGGCATGGACAACGGCTGGGAGAGGGACCGGCGCTGAGGGCGCAGGCTCAAGGCCAGAGGACCAGGCAGTGCCAGGGCGGGGCGCAAGCTCCGCCCTCTTTTTATGCCTGCAGGATGGCCTTCAGCTCTTTACCGGCCGTGAACTTGGCGGCCTTCTTGGCCGGGATCTGCACCTGCTCGCCGGTCTTGGGGTTGCGGCCGATGCGGGCCTTCTTCTCCTTGACCGAGAAGATGCCCAGGCCGGTGAGGCTCACCTTGCTGTTGGCCTTGAGCGCCTCTTGGATCAGGGCGATGGTGGTGTCGAGGTAGCGCTCGGCGTCCTTCTTGCTGATGCCGGCCTTGTTGGCGAGCTGCTCCACCAGTTCGAGCTTGGTCATGGCTTGCCCTCCTTGCTGGGGGAAGGTGGATGCCTTCCCTGTTCATGGTGCTATGTGGAATCCGTCCCAGAGCCCCTCGGCCCTGCCCTGCTCTGCCGCCTCATGGCGGATGCTGCCTGCCATGCGCTCGCGCACGGCGCTCAAAAAGCCCTCCACCTGCCCTGCTTCGCCCTCCGCCACCAGCTCCACCCTGCCGTCATCCAGGTTGCGCACGTAGCCTGTGACCCTAAAGCCCCGGCTCTCCCACAGGGCCGCGGCGCGGAAGCCCACGCCCTGCACCTGCCCGCTATAGAGCACGGCCTGGCGGATCACTTGAGCCTCAGGCCCGCGCGATGGCCACGGCGGCCGCGCCGATGACCCCGGCGTCATCGCCCAGCTCGGCGGCCACGATCTTGGCCGAGCGGGCCGGCCGGTCAAAGGCGCGATTGAGCACCTCGCGCCGTATGGGGCCCAGCAGATCGGCGCCGGCCAGCATCACGCCGCCGCCCAAGACCACCATCTGGGGGTTGAAGATGTTGACCAGGTTGGCGATGCCAATGGCCAGGAAGACCGCGGTGTCGGACCACACCTGGCGGGCCAGCTGGTCGCCATCCTTGGCCGCCTGGTGCACCAGGCGCGAGCTGATCTTGCCCGGGTCGCCCTCGGCCATGGTGAGCAGGCTGCTCTGGGTGCCGGCCAGCACCGCCTCCCGCGCCCGGCGGGCGATGGCCGTGGCGCTGCCGTACTGCTCAAGGCAGCCGCGCTGGCCGCAGCCGCACAGCGGGCCCGAAGGGTCGATGACCATGTGGCCAAACTCGCCGGCCGTGTCGTCGCAGCCGCTGTAGAGCTGGCCGCCCATGATGATGCCGCCGCCCACGCCGGTGCCCAGGGTCAGCATGATCATCTCGCTGGTGCCCTTGCCCGCGCCGGCCCAGTGCTCGCCAAAGGCCGCCGCGTTGGCGTCGTTCTCCAGGTGCACCCGCAGGCCGGTCTTGCGCTCCAGATAAGCCTTGATGGGCGTGTTCTTGAAGCCCGGCAGGTTGGGCGCCGAGTACATCACGCCCTGGCGCGAATTGATGGGGCCGGGGGTGCCCACGCCCACGCCCTGCACCGAGGCGGCCGCCACGCCCGACTCGTCCAGCACGCGCAGCACGCCCTCGGCCATGCGGGCCAGCACCTTGTCGCGGCCCTCCTGGGCCAGGGTGGGCATCTTGAAGCGGTGCAGAATCTTGGCGTTCAAGTCAGTGAGCGCGAACACGATGTTGGTGCCGCCCAAGTCGACGCCGATGACGTGGCTCTTGGCGCCAGCCTTGGCGCGCTTGGCTTCTCTCTTGGCGGGCATGCTAGCCCTCCGCTGGGGGGATGGGTTTCAGGCTCTCCGCTCGGCCGGCGCCGGGCATGAGGGCCGCGGCGTCAAAATAGGAGCGCCGCTCCAGGATGCTCCGCTGGAAGATCTCGGCCTTGGCGTCGGCATCCGGGCAGCGCATCCAGGCCTCCAGGTCTGCCCGCTCCACGAACCAGCCGAAGGCCGGGCGCTGGAGGGTGTTGCTGACCAGGGCCAGCAAGAAGGGCGCCGCCTCAATGCCCTGGGCTGAGCTGAGCTCGGCCTGCGGCAGGGCATCCAAGGTGTGCAGGCCCACCAGCTTGGGCCCCTCGAACTCGGCCAGCAGGCCGGCCCACAGCGCCTGGCCCTCAAAGGCCGCCAGCGTGAAGCAGCAGCGCTCGGGCAGCAGGCTGTCGCAGAACTTCTGCAGGCGCGCCATGGGCAGGCCATACCACATGAACTCGCGGCGCGGGGCCAGGCCCAGGCCCGGGCCCTGCATGCGCTGCTCCCAGACATGGCGCAGGAAGAGGTCTAGGTCCAGGCCCAGGTCCAAGCCCATCTGGGCCTTGGCCAAGCCGGCGCGCAGGGCCTCGGGCTCCACCACCCAGGCCTCCAGGGCCTCGGGATGGGCGGCCTTGAGGCTTTCCGCCAAGGCCTGGGCATCTTCCACCTTCTGCACCGGCAGCGGCAGGCGGCCAGCCTGGGTGTCCCAGCAGGCCAGGGCCCGGCCCTGGCGGTGCAGCAGCACCACGCGGCGTGCCAGGTTCTCGTGGGCAAAGGCCAGGCCTCCCAGCCGCTCCCAGCTCAGGTCGCTGATGTCATCAATGCGCGGATCGCGGCTCAGCATGGGATCACCTCCCACACCCGGGTCTCGCGCGGCGCCAGCAGCACCTCGCGCTCCTCCACCGCGCCCAGGAACTTGGTGCCGGCCCACAGCGGCTTGAGCACGAACTTGCCCTCCTTGAGCACCGAGCAGGAGCGCGGCTCAGGGTGCGGGTTGCGGATGAAGAGCACCAGCCGGCCGGAGAGGCGGTGCAGCCCGTGGTCCAGGCTGGGGTCGGAGAGCGCGATCTCGGGGCGCAGGCGGCTGCGGTTGAGCAGCGCCTGGCAGGCCTTGGCGTCAAAGGCGCCCGGCAGCCAGAGTATCTTGCCATCGCCGTAGGCCAGCGGCTTGCCCGGCGCCAGGGCCAGCTCCTCAAAGCTCTTGAGCGGCTCCAGCCGCTGGTTGAGCCGGGGCCGCTGCGGGCCCAGCACCAGCATGCCGCCGTTCTCCGCGAAGGAGAGCAGGCGCTTGGCCGTGGGCTCGTCCAGGTAGCCCCAGCAGGCGGCCAGCACCAGGCCCAGGCGGCCCAGCTTGGCCGGGTCTATCCCCGAGTCGGCCGGCGCCCAGGCCAGCTGGCTCTGCCGCAAGAAGGCGCGCGCATCGTCCAGCCAGCCGCGCAGGGCCTCCGGCCCGGCCTGGGCCTCGGCCGGGTGGCCGCCGAAGAAGCCGGCGGCGTGCGGCTCGCCCAGCAGGGCCTCGGGCAGGCCAAGCCGGGCCAGGGGCAGGCGCAGGCCGGGCATCTGAAAGGCCGCCTCGCAGAGCTGGGCCTCGCGCGTGAAGAGCAGCGCGGCCTGGAACTGGGGGCTGCTCAAGTGCCATTCCTGCGACTTGAGGAAATGGTTGAGGCTCTGGTACATCTCAGCCCGGCCCTGGCGCAGCTCGCCATGGCGGCTGATGGGGCTGCCCAGCCAGCGCTCGCGCTCCACCAGCATGTAATAGTTGACGCCGCGCGCGCCGCCCATGAAGGGCAAGAGCAGGCTCGAGCGGGTGTCCTGCTCGGTGATGGCCGGGAAGCTGGGCCAGCTGCCGGCCGTGAACTCGGCGAAATAGGGCAGGCGGCTGGTCAGGGCCATGTAGCGCGCCTTGTCCAGCACGCTGCCGCTGTTGCTGGCATGCGGGTAGGCATCGATGCCGCAGAAGTCGAGCCCGCTGTCCTTCTCCAGCTCGGGCAGGTTGTAGGGCGTCTCAAAGGGGCTGTAGAGGTTGTGGAAGAGCGGCACGCCCTCAAAGCCCTTCTGCCGGTACATCTCGGTGAGCCGGCTCAGGGCCCACAAGATCTGGTACTCGCGGTACTCGGCCCAATCCAGGCAGGGCGCCAGGCCCTTCAGGTCCTTGGCGGCGTTGACGCGCGGCGGCTCGGCCTCGGCAAAGCCCTTGATGCCGCCGCCCCAGGCCAGGTTCAAGGCCTTGAGCGTGCGGTACTTCATCTCCAGGAAATGCCGGAACAGGGCCAGCGAAGGCTCGCTGTAATCCAGGTCAAAGGTGCCCTGGCGGAAGAAGTAGCTGGTCTCGTTCTCCACCTGCAAGGCCACCACCGGGCCGCTGGGATGCAGGTGCTTCTGCACCAAGGGCGCCAGAGCAGTCAAGAAAGGCTCATAAGCCTCAAAGAGCTTGGGGTTGGCGTAGCTGGGCACCGGGAACTGCGCGGGCAGGGCCGGGTTGTAGGCCGGCGCGCCCTCGGCATCCAGGGCCCAGAACTGCGGGTCGCGGATGATGCGCTCCGGGAAGCCATACCAGCTTATCTCCGCATTGATGCAAGGGCCGGGCCTGAGGATGGCCTTCATGCCGCGCTCTGCCACCAAGCCCAAGAAACGGCCCAGATCCAAGGCCGGATCCTTGCGGCCAAAGTCAAACTCATTGGGCGCGATCTCATGCACGCCCCAGGGCACATAAGTCTCGACCATGGAAAAGCCCAATTGGCCGATGCGGTCGAGGATCTCGCCCCACTTTGCCGGATCCAAGCGCCAATAATGCATGGTGCCAGAGATCAAAGGCACCAGGTTTCCGTCTATCTCAAGTCCATTATGACGAGCTTTGATGGGCATGCGCTAAAGACCCTTCCGGATGCGTGGCATAAAAAGTCTTATAAATCATATAGAAATTAGCATATTGAACTTGGGGATGTCAATGCCATGACAGCACAAATGCCAAAAAAAACATTTAGAATCAGCATAAAACCCCAGAGGAAGCCGTGCCGGGCTTGAAAGCCCCTGGTCGGCGGATAAAATTTCCTTATTATATAGAATATTTCCCTTGGGTTTTGTTCTAAAATGAAAGCCGATTCCATGTTTTCGAATGATAGTCCTTTGCTCTGGCTCAATATGCCCGCTGACCTGATCTTGGCCTTGGATCTTGGCACCACGGGAAACCGAGTGCTGGCCTTGGGCGCGCAAGCTAGCCTCAAGGCCTCAGCTTATCGCGAGCTGGAGCAGCTCTATCCCAAGCCGGGCTGGGTGGAGCATGATCCCGAGGCCATCTGGCAGGGCGTGCTGGCCTGCCTGGCGGAGGTCTGCGGCAAGGTGGACATGGCGCGCGTGGCCGGCTTGGGGCTGAGCAACCAGCGCGAGACCACCATCCTGTGGGAGCGCAAGAGCGGCAAGCCCATCGCCAACGCCATTGTCTGGCAGTGCCGGCGCACGGCAGAGGCCTGCCAGGCCCTCAAGCCCGAGGAAGCCTGGGTGCGGGGCAAGACCGGCCTGCTGATAGACCCCTACTTCTCTGCCAGCAAGATCGCCTGGCTGCTGGAGCATGTGCCGGGCGCCCGGGCGCGCGCCGAAGCGGGCGAGCTCTGCTTCGGCACC
>CAYXCT010000119.1:0-6912 GCA_964463435.1 uncultured bacterium
GTTCAGGCCAGCCTTGGCCTGCCTCAGGTTCTCTTGCTTGTGGAAGAAGGCCGCGTCGAGGCGGCTGAACTCTTGGGGGTCGGCCAGCACCCGGCAGCGCAGGGCCTGGTCGGCGCCCTTGTCGAGCATGGCCTGCACCTTGGCGCAGGATCCCATGTCGGGACAGAGCCCGCAGTTGGCATGGCCCTTGGCATCGGCGCATTCCAGCACGCCATGGGGGCAGGCGTGCGGGCCGCCGGCCATGCCGCAGCCCTGGCAGGCCATCTCGGCGCTGCCCATCATGCGGTCCCTGAAGCCCACGCGGTGCCACAGCTCAGCCACCGCGCTCAGCTGGGCGGGCGAGCCGCTCTGGGTGGCCGTGAAGCGGGGGCAGAGGTCGCAGCGGTTGCCGCAGGCAGCGATCATTCAGTCATCCGTATTGATGGAGGGCGCAAAAAGCCGCCCCCCGCCTTTCGGCAGGGGGCGGTGGGCTACTCTTTGCGGTAGTTGGGGGCTTCGTTGGTGATGGTGACGTCGTGAGGGTGGCTCTCGCGCAGCCCCGCGTTGCTGATGCGGATCATGCGGGCCTTGCGCAGCTCGATCAGCTTGCGGGCGCCGCAGTAGCCCATGCCGCTGCGGATGCCGCCCACCAGCTGGGCCACCACCCCGGAGAGCGGCCCTCGGTAGGGCACCCGGCCCTCGATGCCCTCGGGCACCAGCTTGGCGTCGCTGACCGAGCCCTGGAAGTAGCGGTCCTTGCTGCCCCGCCGCATGGCCGGCAGCGAGCCCATGCCGCGGTAGGTCTTGAACTGGCGGCCCTCCAGCAGCACCACCTCGCCCGGGCTCTCATCGGTGCCGGCGAACATGTTGCCCAGCATCACGCTGCTGGCCCCGGCGGCCAGGGCCTTGACCACGTCGCCAGAGTACTTGATGCCGCCATCGCTGATGATGGGGGTCTTGCTCTTGGCGGCGGCCTTGGCGCATTCCATCACCGCGGTGATCTGGGGCACGCCGATGCCGGCGATGACGCGGGTGGTGCAGATGCTGCCCGGGCCTATGCCCACCTTGACCGCGTCGCAGCCGGCGTTGATGAGGTCCAGCGTGCCCTCGGCAGTGGCCACGTTGCCGCCCACGATGTCGATCTTGGGATACCGCTTCTTCAGCGCCGAGACCGCCTTGAGCACATCCAGGTTGTGCCCGTGGGCGGTGTCCACCACCAGGGCGTCCACCTCGGCGGCCACCAGGGCCTCCGCGCGGGCCTCCATGTCCTTGTGGGGGCCCACCGCCGCGGCCACCCGCAGGCGGCCCAGCTTGTCCTTGCAGGCGATGGGGTAGCGCAGGCGCTTCTCGATGTCCTTGATGGTGATGAGGCCCTTGAGCCGGCCCTCCTTGTCCAGCACCGGCAGCTTCTCGATGCGGTTCTTGTAGAGGATCTCCTGGGCCTGCGCCAGGGTGGTGCCCACCGGGGCGGTGACCAGGCCCTCCTTGGTCATCAGCTCGGTGACCGGCTGGTCGTCGCGCTTGAGGAAGCGCAGGTCGCGGTTGGTGAGGATGCCCACCAGGCGGCCATCCTGGGTGATGGGCACTCCCGAGATGCGGTAGCGCTGCATCACCTGCAGGGCCTCTTTGACCAGGGCGGTGGGCGGCAGGATGACCGGGTTGGTGATCATGCCGCTCTCGCTGCGCTTCACCTTGTCCACCTCGGCGGCCTGCTCAGCCACCGACAGGTTCTTGTGGAGCACGCCGATGCCCCCCTCGCGGGCCAGGGCGATGGCCATGGCGCTCTCGGTGACCGTGTCCATGGCCGCCGAGACGATGGGGATGTTGACGCTGACGTTGCGGGTGAACTGGGTGGCCAGCTCGGCGTCCTTGGGCAGCACCTCGCTGCGGGCGGGCACGAGCAGGACATCGTCAAAGGTGAGGGCTTCTTGCAGGCGTTCAAGGTCGCTCATAGGTGCTCCCGGCTAGGATCAAAAAGCAAGACAACAAGATAGGTCCGCTGGCAAGCCTTGTCAACGGGCAGACGGGCTGACCCCATCGGCCTCGGGGGGGGCGCCCTCCTGGGCGGGCGCGGGCGGCGGGGCCATCACAAAGGCCAGGCTCCCGGTGGCGTCCTGCCCCTGGGCTTGCAGCATCAGGCCCGCGGGCCGAAGCCCGGCCAGCTTGGCCTCAAAGGCGGCGCGCGGGCCGCGCAGCAGCACATCCAGCCTGAGCGCGCGCTTGGAGAACTTGCGGAAGATCACGCGCTGGACGGATTCCATGCCCGAGAGGGCCTCGCGCAGGGCCACCGCCTCATCGGTGCCCACGCCTGAAACGGCCAGGGGCACCAGCAGGGCATGCGGCTCGCCCTGGGTGAGGTTCTCCAGCTGCGAGGCCATGCGGCGCGCCAGGCTCTGGCAGGCGGCCTGCAGGGCGGCCTGGGCCACATCCCGCCGCCGCTGGCCCTTGGCCACGGCCAGGCGGCTGTCGCCGGAATCGGTGGCCAGCAGGTCGCCCGTGGCCACGTCCAGCACCTCGGCCTCGGCGCGCGCCTTCTCCACCCAGGGGCCGCGCTTGCGGCCATGCATGCCGGGCTTCACCTCTTGCGACACGCTGTTGGCCACCAGCACCCAGCGGCTGCCCAGCTCGCGGCCCACCCGCCGCGCCAGGCCGTAGCCCTCTGGGCCGTGCAGGGCCGCGTGGGCCCGCCGCGCCAGGCGGGTGCTGCCGCTCTGGTCGGCCAGGGCCAGGTTGGGCGTGCTGAGCTCCGCGAGCAGGGCTGGCCCCAGCACCGGCTTGGGCGGCCGCGCGTTGCGCGCCTTGTCAAAGTCATCCGCCAGCACCAGCAGCCGCGGGGGCTGGGCCGCCTCGGCCAGCAGGCCCGGGCAGGGCAGGTCGGCCGCGGCCTTGCCGCTGACCGCCTGGGGCAGGGCCTCCAGGCCCAGGCCCATCATGTCGCGCCGCGCGGCCCGGGTCTGGCCCTGGCCGTCGATGAGCGCCAGGCTCTCCGAGCTTCCTTGGGCGCCCAGCAGGTAGCGGGCCTTGGCCGGCAGGCGCAGCGCCCCTTGGGGCAGCTCCACCACCCAATCCAGGGGCTGGCCAAAGTTGTAGCGGTCATCCACCCAGAGGCAGCCCTGCTTCAAGCTCAGGCGCAGCTCCCACCAGCGGCGCTCGCCGCTCTTGTGCAGGCGCAGGGCCTTCACCTGCATCTGCGCCGGGCCCAGCAGGGCCAGGTCGCAGCGCTCGGCCACCCTGAAGCGGGCCAGGCTGCCGGGCCCCAGCAGCAGCTGATGGTCCTTGAACAGGTTCTTGCCGGGCAGCAGCGGCTGCAGCGGCTGGCCCAGCGGGCCAAAGGAGGCATCGCCGGTGACGCTGACAGCGTAGAAGCCGGGGTGGGCCGCGGCCAGGGCGGATGCCAGGGCCAGGGCCAGCAGGGCTGGGATCAGGGTCTTCATCTCACCCTTGGGCTGCGGGAAGGGGCTTTGGAGGCATGCTTGGGGGCGTTGCGGGCCCAGATGAGGCACAGGCCCTGCAGGGTCAGGTCGGGCTCGCTATGGTGGATGCCCAGCTCTTTGAGGGGCAGCCAGCGCGAGAGGCCGCCGGTGGCCACCACCGTGGGCTTGCCGCCCAGCTCGCGGGCCACCTGGCCCAGCAGCTCGCGCACCTGGCCCACCGTGCCATGGTAGATGCCGCTGCGCATGCTCTCGATGGTGCTGCGGCCGATGGCGCGGGCGGGCCGCTCCATCTCGATGCGCGGCAGCTTGGCCGTGCGGCTGGCCAGGGCCTCGGCGGAGATGAGCACCCCTGGCGCGATGGCTCCGCCCAGGTATTCGCCCCGGGCCGAGACCGCGTCCACGGTGGTGGCGGTGCCGAAGTCCAGCACCACCAGCGGCCCGCTCCAGCGGGCGCGGGCGGCCACCGCGTTGACCAGGCGGTCGGCGCCCACCTCCAGGGGGTCGCGGGTGGCCACGGAGAGCCCCAGGTCCAGCCCGGGGCCCACCAGCATCACGGGCAGGCCGAAGAGCTTGAGGCAAAGGCCCTCCATCACCGGCACCAGGGCCGGGACCACCGAGGCCAGGATGGCGCCCTGGACCCGGCTGGGCGCGATGCCGGCCTGGCGCAGGAAGCCGCGCAGCAGGCTCTGGTACTCATCCGGGGTCTTGCTGCGGTCGGTGGCGAAGCGCCAAGCCGCCAGCGGGGCGCCGGCCTTGGCCAGCGCAGCCTGCCCCGCCAAAGCCTTGTGCGAAGGCGGGCGGCCGGGCAGGGCGTAGATGCCCGCCACCACATTGGTGTTGCCCACATCCATGACAAAGAGCAGGCCGGCCGGGCTCTGCCTCATGGCGCGGCTGCCAGTTCCAGTTCGGCGCTCTGGCCGCCGGCGTCCAGGTGCAGGCGGGCCAAACTGGCATCATCTGGCACCAAGAAGACCACGCTCCACGATGCCTTGTCGCCCGGCTTGAGGCTGGCGGGCAGGGCCTGGCCGGCCAGCAGGTCCGGGTTGGCGGGGTAGCCCAAGCCGTCGCTGTCCTCGGCCTCCACCTGCAGGGACCTTAGGTCCAGGGGCTGCTGGCCAGCGTTGGCCAGCTCCAGGTCGGCCTGCACCATCAAGAAGCCCTTGAGCGCGCGAAAGCTGCCCACCTTGGCGCTGCCCAGCACGCGGGCGCCTGACAGGCGCAGGCTGCTGCCTGCCTGGCCAGCCGCGGGCAGGGCCTTGAAGGGCGTGTCCTTGGCCTGCGAGAGCTGCTGGCCTTGCGCTTCAGGGCTTCCCTCCTGCACAGCGCCCATGGGCGGCGCTGCGGCGGCGGCCGGTGCAGGGGCAGGAGCGGCAAGAGCCGGAGCTGCGCTTGCAACAGGGGCCGGAGTTGGGGCCTGGGCTGGGGCAACAGCAAGGGCAGGGGCAACAGCAACGCTGGCGGGCTTGGAGCGGTGGATGAGATGCAGGCGGTTGGGCAGGGGCGCATCTTGGCCCATGGGCGCGGACAGGTCAGCGCGCTCTGGCAGGCGGGCAGCCTCCGTGGGCTTGGCCACGGCCGGGGCCAGGGGCGCGGCAGGCGCTGCCAAAGGCGCCGGGAGCGGGGAATCTTGCGCGTCAGAGCGGCGGGGGATGCCGTGGCTGGCGCCAGGCATGCTCAGCGAGAAGGGCACCGCGCCGTCCTGGTCGTTGGCGCTCTTGCGGCGCGCGGCCGGGCTGGGCTCCGGGCTGGGGGCTGGGCTGGCAGCCAAAGCCGGCTGGCTGCCATTGGTGATGGTGACGGTCTGGGTGGGCGCGTTGTGCGGGGCCTTCAGGAACAGGAAAGCCAGCAGCACCATGGCTGCGCACAGCACCACCAAGGCTGCCAGCCCCAAGCCGCCCAGGATGAGCAGGCTGTCAGGCTGTCCGGGCTTCTCGTCTGCCATTGTGGCTCCAGGAGCATCAGAAAACGCTTAGCGCCCTTGATTATTGCGTTTTCCCAGCAGAAGGTCAACGGCCTCAGTCCGCCAAATGGCCTGTCAGGTAGGCCTCATAGCTGGCCAGGTCGAGCAGGCCGTGGCCGGAGAGGTTGAAGACGATGACCCGCTTCTTGCCCTCGGCCTTGGCTTCCAGGGCCTCATCCACCACGGCGCTGATGGCATGGCTGCTCTCGGGCGCGGGCACCAGGCCCTCGGTGCGGGCAAAGAGCAGGCCGCGCTCAAAGACCAGATGCTGCGGCACGGCTTTGGCCTCAATGAGGCCCAGCTTGCGGGCGTGGCTCACCGTGGCGCCCATGCCATGGTAGCGCAGGCCGCCGGCGTGGATGCTGGGCGGCATGAAGTCATGGCCCAGGGTGTACATCATCATCAGCGGGGTGGTCATGGCGGTGTCGCCAAAGTCGTAGCGCAGCTGGCCCTGGGTCAGCGAGGGGCAGCTGGCGGGCTCCACGGCCAGCAGGCGGGTCTTCTTGCCCTCCTTCAGGTTGCGGCGCAGGAAGGGGAAGGCCATGCCCGCGAAGTTGCTGCCGCCGCCCGCGCAGCCCACCACCACATCCGGCTCCTCGCCGGCCAGGGCCATCTGGCGGATGGCCTCCTGCCCGATGACGGTCTGATGCAGGCAGACGTGGTTGAGCACGCTGCCCAGGGCGTACTTGGTGCCGGGGTGGGTGACGGTGTCCTCGATGGCCTCGCTGATGGCGATGCCCAGGCTGCCCGGGCTGTTCTCGTCAGCCTTCAGCACCTTGTGGCCGAACTGGGTGTTCTTGCTGGGGCTGGCGTGCACCGTGGCGCCGTAGGTCTCCATCAGCATCTTGCGGTAGGGCTTCTGGTGGTAGCTCACCTTCACCATGTAGACCACGCACTCGATGCCGAAGATCTTGCAGGCCAGCGCCAGCGAGCTGCCCCACTGGCCGGCGCCGGTCTCGGTGGCGATGCGGGTGATGCCGGCCTCCTTGTTGTAGTAAGCCTGGGCCACGGCCGAATTGGGCTTGTGGCTGCCGGCCGGGGAGCTGCCCTCGTACTTGTAATAGATGTGGGCCGGGGTGCCCAGGGCCTGCTCCAGCCGCACGGCGCGCAGCAGCGGGGTGGGCCGCCAGAGCGCATAGACCTCGCGCACCGGCTCAGGGATGGCGATGGAATGCTCGGGGCTCATCTCCTGGCGCACGATGCTCTCGGGGAAGATGGCGGTCATGTCCTCCAGGCTCACGGGCTGCTTGGTGCCCGGGTGCAGGGGCGGCAGCATGGGCTCAGGGAAGTCCGGCGCGATGTTGACCCAGTGGGTGGGGATCTCGGACTGCGGCAACACGAAACGGGTCTGGGTCATGGTTCCTCCGGGTTGGGGATGAAGTGCGGATAAGGGTTAAGAGGAAATGGGAAAAGGGAAAAGGGATGGAGAGCTAGAACTGGGATTGCAGCTGGGCCTGGTAGATGCGGCCGCCGCCGAAATCGGTGAAGTCATCATCCATGAACTGCAGGCCCTCCAGCTTGAGCTCCAGGGCCCAGGGC
>CAYXCT010000120.1:0-6912 GCA_964463435.1 uncultured bacterium
TGACCGGGCCGATGCCCAGGCCCTGGCCCAGCTCACGCGGGCCGGGGTGGGCTGCCTGGCCCTGCGCTGCGCGGGCTACAGCCAGGTGGACCTGGCCGCTGCCAGCCGCCTGGGCATCAAGGTGAGCCGGGTGCCGGCCTACTCGCCCTATGCCGTGGCTGAGCACACCCTGGCCCTGCTCTTGAGCCTCAACCGCAAGATCCACCGGGCCCACCTGCGCGTGAGGGAGCATGACTTCCGCCTGCAGGGCCTGCTGGGCTGGGACCTGCACTCCCGGACCGTGGGCGTGGTGGGCACGGGCCGCATCGGCCAGCTGGTGGCCCAGGCCTTCCGCGGCTTCGGCTGCGCGGTGCTGGCCCACGACCCCAAGCCGGCCCCGGCCTGGGCCCGGCGCCATGGCGTGGCCTACAAGAGCCTGGCTGGCCTGCTCAAGGCCAGCGACATCGTCACCCTGCACCTGCCCTTGAGCCCCGCCACCCGCCATCTCATCAATGCCAAGAGCCTGGCCCTGATGAAGCCGGGCGCCTACCTCATCAACACCAGCCGGGGAGCCCTGCTGGACACGGCGGCCATCATCCAGGTGCTGAAGCAGGGCCGCCTGGGCGGGGTGGCGCTGGATGTGTATGAGGAGGAGGAGGGCGTGTTCTTTGAGGACCGCAGCGCGGATGTCATTGACGACGCGCTGGCGCGCCTGCTGAGCTTCCCCAACATCTTGGTGACCTCGCACCAGGGCTACTTCACACAAGAGGCCCTGGCTGAGATAGGCCGGGTGAGCGCTGAGAACCTGCGGCGCTTTCAAGAAGGCAAGCCCTTCTTGAAGGGCACCGCGCTCTCGGCTTGAGGCATCCTTGCGCATCTTAGCTCTTGCCCTTGCCCTGACGGCACCCTCGGCCCTCAAGGCCACCCTCACCGTGTACCCGGCGCCAGCCAACGCCCCCATGTCCAGCAGCTACGCGGTCAGCGTGGCGGACGCCGCGGGCAACACAGCCAGCGTGCCGGTGTATGACGCTGAGCTGCCCGCCAACAACGCCGCCTTCGCCTGCTTTGACATGGCCGGCTGCGTCTCGGTCACGGTCACCTGCCTGGGCGGCCTCAGCATCTCAAGCTTTAGGCTGATGCCGGCCTCGGCCGGCCTGGCGGCTGTCACCAGCACCACCACGGCGGCCTTCAGCCTGGACCACCCCCGCAATGTGGTGCTGGAATCCAATGGCTCCAGCTACCCCCTCTTCATCTTCGCGAATCCGCTAGAGGCCAACATCCCCAGCCCGGGCGCGCCCGGGGTCATCTACATCCCTGCCAGCCCCGCGGTGCAGGACATGCACGCCGCGCCCATCGCCATCACGGCCAGCGGCCAGACTTTGTACATCGCGGGCGGGGCCTTTGTGTATGGGCAGATCCAGGTCGCGCCTGGGGCCCAGAACGTGACCATCCGCGGCCGGGGCATCTTGAGCGCCAAGCTGCAGGGCAGCAATCATGTGGGCACCTGGCTGCAAGATTCGCCCCTGTGGGCAGAGGGCGGCAACAACGGCCTCACCCTGCGCGACCTGGTGCTGCTCAACACGCCCTCCGGGGCCTGGTCCACCTCGGTCTGGAACGCCACCAATGTGCTGGTGGACAACTGGCGGGTGCTGGCCCAGCCAGGCAGCTCCCTTTATGGGGTGGACGGGCTGGACCTGGTGAGCGTGCAGGGCGGCGAGGTGCGGCATTGCCTGTTCTACACCAATGATGACGCCATCGCCATCAAGGCAGAGCTGTGCCAGCCCGACACCTACTGCCTGGCCCCGCCTTCCAACAGCCTCAACATCCATTCCAACGTGCTGTTCCCCACCTGGTCCAATGGGGTGGAGATAGGGCATGAGCTGTTCAGCGGCACGGATGCGGTGCAGGGCATCACCGTGCAGAACAACGACATCGTCAACGTCTATGGCAGCGCGGATATGAGCACCATGTTCGCGGCCCTGAGCATCCATGACAACGGCAACAGCACGGTGCAGGGCATCACCTACCTCAACAACCGGGTGGAGGCGCCGCAAGGCCGCTTGTTCGAGTTTGCCGAGATCGATGAGGCCTGGAACTGCGGCGTGGGCAACACCGGCCTGGTGCAGGACATCAGCGTCATCGGCCTGGACCAGGTGTCCGGGGTTGAGCGCTCGCCCAGCAACATCCTCAACAACGAAGGCTCGCAAGACCCCAATCAGATCCAGGGCATCAGCCTGACCAATATGGTGATCGCCGGCGTGCCAGCCACCAGCTCAGACGTGTACCTGGGCGGCAATGTGGCTGCGCCCAGCATCCAGGCAGTTTATTTTACGCCCACGGTCACCCACCAGGACCCTTGCGCCTGGCCCAGCAGCACGCCAACGCCCACCGCCAGCCCAGCGGTTTCCGGCACTGCCACGGCCTCTGCAACGACCAGCCCTTGCGCCACAGCCACGGGCACATCAACCGCGGCTGCAAGCGCGAGCGCAACAGCCAGCCCTAGCTTCAGCAGCAGCCCCACGCCAACGGCTAGCCCGACATCCACGTCCACATCCACCACGACGCCTAGCCCAAGCCCAACGCCCAGCGCAACTTCCACGGCCACGCCATCCTTCAGCGCCACGCCAAGCGCTGCGCAAGGGGCTGGCAGCGCCACCATCACGCCCACTTTCACGGCCACAAGAACCGCTGCAACAATGCCTGGCGAGAGCCAGCAGGCGGCCTTTGCCATCCTCCATTGCCGGGCCTGGCCTTGTCCGTGGAACCCTGCGCAAGGGCCTGGGTGGGTCTCTGTGGATCTGGCAAGCAAAGCCAGCGGCTTGGTGCTGAAGGTCTATTCCCAGGCCTTGGTGTGCGTTGGCACTCGCGATGCCGGGCCGCAACCCTCTGGCTGGAGCGCCATTGCCCTGCCAGAGGCCATGGCCCACGGCATGCCGAACGGGGTGTATTTCTACATCATCAGCGCTGAACGCAGGGGACAGCAGGCAAAGCCGGGGTATGGGAGCTTGATGGTGCTGCGCTAGCTCTCAGAATCAAACTTTGAAAGTCAGTGATGGATTGAATTTATATTTATATGAATGTATAAATTTTGGGCGAGATTTAATTGAAGTTTTGAATTTAAAGGAGATTAATCAAGTAGCGGGCCTGCCAGCAGGCCCTCCAATGCGAGGGATCAAGATGGCAAAAGGGAAAACGGCAATTATTTTCACCGTGTCACTGTTCCTTGCTGGGGCGCTGGCAGCGGATCCGGGCCTATTGACCTTGAAGGATTATTTGGCACAGGTGCGCGCCCAGGGCCCTGATTATCAGCGCGCCGTGGCTAATCGCAAGATTGTGGAGTTGAGCCGCGAGTTGCTTGGCAAGCATTGGTCGGCTCAGCTCAACCTCAGCGCCTCGCGGGATGGGGAGCAGTGGAATACCATGGTCAATGCGGACGGGGCCACTGTTCCCTACTGGGAGCAGCATTATAACGCAAGCGGGAGCCTCTCTTATCAGGACTCCACCAGCATCGGCTTGAATCCTCAGCTCAGCTATCAATGGGACCGGAGCAACGGCTTGCCCAGCGGGGTAGACCCTGCTACACAGCCCACCTGGGGCGACTGGTATTCTGCAGGGCTGAGCGTCCCCTTGTGGCAAAACCTCTTTGGCGCTCAAGTGCGCAGCCAGGACAAGCGCGATTACTTGAATAGTGATGCGAGCCGTGAATCGTGGGATTACCAGATTGAGGCTGCGGTCGAGAATGCGGAGATCGCCTATGAGGTGCTGGCCTATGACCGCGCCGTGGTGGAGCAAGATCAGGGCCTGATGGCGCGCTACCAGAAGCTGCTGGATTGGGCAAGCGAGCATGGCAGCGCATTGGATCGCTTGCAGGCAAAGGCTGCGATTGAGAACCTAGGCCAGAGCCTGGAAAGGGCCGTGGACAACGTGCAGGCGGACCAAGCCACGGTCAACCGGCTGCGCGGGGTGAAGGGCCTGGATGTGGGGCTCAGCGAAAATTTGGATTCATTGGCCGAGGAAGCGGATGCTGCCTGGCCCGGGGAGGAGCCCCAGCGCCTGGATCTGGAAGCTTTGAAGGTGAGCCTGCATGCTGAGGATTCCAATCTCATCTACACCGAGGAGGGCGTTAAGCTCCCGGTGAACCTCTTCGGCGGCGTCTACGGCAATCTTTCAAGCGGTACGCCAGCGGTGGCCAACAGCAGCTATATTTATGACCCAGCCCTGAGCGAGCCCAATGTTGAGAATTACAATGTGCAGCTCACTGTGAGCGTCCCCTTTGAGTTCTTCTTGCCCCGCTGGACCGCACCCTTGAAGACCGTTCGCCTGCAAGACCAGCAGCAGGCCGTGGATCTGGATGAGAGCATTAACAGCGATGATCAGCAATGGGCGGATATGAGCCGCCGTTATAAGCTCTCAGAGGGCCGCATCAAGGATGCTGCGCAGCTAGAAGCTGACCAGCTTCAGAAGGCTGAGCTGGGCGTGGAGGCGCTGGCCAAGGGCCAAGTCCGCATGTATGAGGCCCTGAACTTCCAATCTGCCTATCAAAGCGCCTGCCTCAACCGCTTGCAATGGGTGCAGCAGAAGTTGGCTTTGTTGGCCCAGGCTCGCCTGTATTCGGTCAAGGCAGGCGAGGCTGAAGCGGGTATGCCAGCGCTCCCTTGACGACGTACACTCTCTAGTCAGAGGCAATGGATGTGATGTCTGACAGGGCCATGGAATTGCCGTCCTGAAGGGACAAGTAAGGCGTGCCGCTGTTGAAGGTGATGCCAGTGACCACCGAGGTGTCAGAGGTGCCGCTGGTATTGGTGCCAGTGACGGTCTTTCCGACCAGGCTGACCGCCTGGCTGACATTCTGCATGGACATAAGGCTGACCAGGTTGGTGTTCATGTTCTGCATCTGCTCCAGCGTGGAGAATTGAGCCTCTTCGCTGAGCATGGCAGTGTCATCCACCGGGTTGGTCGGGTCCTGATTCTTCAGCTGCGTTATCAGCATCTGCAAGAACTCGTTCTTCAGGTCTTGCGATGACTGGGTGGTCGCCAGCGTGGATGAAGATGCGTTGTTGTAGAGGCTGCTGAGCGTGCTGGTTGTTGAGCTTGCTGCCGAGGTGCTCATCTTTCCCTCCTCATCGTCCGAAGCTGGGGTGATGGCCTGGGGTCAGGCCGGTGCGCTGAGCCTGCTCTTGTAAGATATACGGGCAATAGGCCCTATTTCTTTCAAGCTCTTTGATTACTTTTCACTTTTTTAACTTAAGGAGAGCGGGCATGACTAAATCTGCGCAAGCATTGGAGTCGTTTCGCCAAGGATTCAATTGTGCGCAGAGCGTTTTGGTCGCCTTTGGCCCTGAGGCCGGGATGGACAAAGAGCTTTGCTATAAAGTGGCAGGGAGCTTTGGGGCCGGAATGGCCCGGCGCGGGGAGACCTGCGGGGCTGTTAGCGGCGGGTTGATGGTCTTGGGCTTAAGGCACGCCATGACGAAAGAAAATGATGCCCAAGCCAAGAAGAATAACTATGATGAGGCAGAGGCTTTTTTAGATAAATTCAAGGCCTGCCATGGGTCGATCCTTTGCAAGGAATTGCTGGGTCATGATATCAGCACGCCAGAGGGAGCAAAGGCTGCCAAGGACAAGGGCTTATTCACGACCTTGTGCCTTAAGCTAGTGGGCAGCGCGGTGGAAATGCTTGAGAAAAAGTAGTTCTAGTCACATCGGATTCACGGTCCAATGAAATGCCTTTTAAATCTCACTCTGGGGCGTTAATGCGAGATGGCAAAAAATCCTTAGCCCTGGCTATCGTGCTACTGCTAAGCCTGTGTGGATGCTCGACGGTATGGGTGCTGGCGGTTAAGCCCAAGATCCCGGAAAGCCAGCTCCATGGGGGTGGAACCGCCATCTATCTGGCGCCACTGCTGGAAGGCCGCGAGACGCCGGCCTATGAAAAGGATAATGCGGACGTCATGGTAGGTAAAATGGACCCTTATGTGATCAGCCTCGACTCCACGCCGCCTAGCATTGTCCTTGGATCGGTGAAAAAGCTCCTGGAGAATGAGGGTTTCACTGTGTTCACTAAGAAGGCTGACCAGACTAAAGATATGGTGATCATCGGCGGCAAGGTGATTGAATTTTCGGTCCATGATCGTTCGGGGTTTGTTGGGGCCGTAGAGGCGGATGTCCAATTCGAGCTCTACGTGCGCAAAGGCAATAGGATCATGGGGAAACACCTTTTTCAAAGCAGCAAGATCCAGCATGACGTTGGGCCCGGATGGCGCGTTTTTAATCGCGCCATCAACAATGCTGTGGATGATTGTTTGGACCAGGTGGCTGACTTCATTGAGTCAAAGGAATTCTCCAAAGCCCTGCAAGGCATACCTATAAAGGATATTGAAAAGAAAGCCCAGCAGGACGAGGAATGATGCGTGGGGTTATGAGGTAGGGCTAAGGGCATCCTAAGCCCGTTAAACCGGCTGCAATAGAGCACCGGATTTCTAAAAGGAAAATGGTGCTTTTAGCCCCTATTTCCCATTTTCCGCTAAATCCGATTGGGAGAAATGCTCACACAAAAGCCGCTTTCCATGGCCCTTTTATGTGATTCTTGATTCTCAGGCTTAATCAGGCTTCAGCAAGCGTACTCTCGATTTTTCGGAATTTTGACACAAAAATGGCACACGAACCCTAAAACGGATGAAAAAGTCCGATGGCTTAACGCTCAAAAAATTCCATCCTGTAATACAAAAAGGGGCACCGGGCCAATTTGCTGGATGCCCCTTTCTTTTTGTCTTTTAGAGCTTCATACGTGAAGTCCGATGCTCGATTGTTTTTAGGTTTGCAAGGTACATTGAGTAAAGTTTTGCGTGTCGTCAGAATACACACATCAATCACGCAAATCGATCCAGTACGTAGTTTTGGCGAAGGTCCGGTGCGTGATTTAAGGGTGGAAGG
>CAYXCT010000121.1:0-6888 GCA_964463435.1 uncultured bacterium
TCAAGACCACCATCCCCTTCCACAAGCGGGTGCTGGCCAACCAGCAGTTCCAGCGCGGCAAGGTGACCACCAGCTTCGTGGAGAAGGACCTCAACTGAGGCGGCCCGCTTGGGCGCCAACAAAAAAGCCCCGCGCAGCTGCGCGGGGCTTTTTTGCCAGGGGGGATCGGGCTTGGCTCAAGGCTGAGCGGTGGCGCTCAGCGGCGCGGGCTCGGCCTGGGGGGCTGGGCCGGCCTGCGGCGCCAGGGCCGGCGAGGGCGAGGGGGCTTCCGCGCCCCAGGTGCCCCAGGGGTCGGCCATGCCCCAGTTGAGGGAGAGGCCCAGCCTGAAGAGCGGGCAGCTGAAGTCGATGCTGGAGGGCGCGGGCACGCCCGGCCCGGCGCCGACGCTCAGGGCTTCGGCCCAGCGGTAGCCCAGGCTCAAGTCCAGGCCCACCGAAGGGATGAGGAACCAGGTGCCGGTGAGGCAGGCAGTGAGGGCCGGGCCGCTGCCGGAATAGTTGCCGTTCACCTGGCCGCCAGGGGCATTCAAGGTGTAGGTGGAATTGTAGAGCCAGAGCCAGCCCAGCCCGGCCTGGGCGGCCAGGAACCTGCCCGGCGCCCGGTAGAAGGACCAGCCCACCAGGGCCTGGGGGGCCATGGCGTTCCAGGCATAGTCCTCGGTGTTGGTGCCGGCGCCGGTGGTGGTGCTGATCTCAAAGCCCTTGTCCAGGATGTCAAAGGCGGCGCCCAGGTAGAGCGCATCGCTCAGATGATAGCGCGCCTGCAGGGAATAGCCGACAAAGGTGTTGTAGTTGGGCAGGGCCTGGCTGCCAGCCGGGTAGAGCGAGAGCACATCGCTGGTGCCCATGTTGTCAATGCTCGCCCCCAGATCCACGCTCCAATGGCCAGCCAGCAGGGCCGCTTGCCCATCTTCTGCCGCTGCGCCCAGAGCGGCGCTGAAAATTGAAAGAAAGAGCAGAAGGAACAGTCTTTTTCTCATTTTATTGAACCTCCCGTTCTGGGGATCGGCTGCTTATTGGCCAGGGTGCGAAAAGGCCATAGGAACTTTTTGGTGAAATTCCTGTCATAAACAACAGGCTAAAGAGCCACGGGTGCCATGAAGCCCTTCAAGAGCAAAACCCGCAAGATTGACCCGGACCAGGCGCTGCTTGAGCGCTGTGGCCGCAATGACCTGGCGGCTTATGATGAGCTGGTCCTCAAGTACCAGAAGCGGGTGATCCAGCTCTGCTTCAACCACCTGAACCAGTATGAAGAGGCCTGCGACCTGGCGCAGGAAGTGTTCGTGCAAGTTTACCACAACCTCTCCCATTTCCGCGGACAAAGCAGCTTCTCTACCTGGCTCTACCGGGTCACGCTGAACGCCTGCTACAACCGCCAGAAATGGCAGGCGGCCAAAAGCCGCAACAAGGTGCATTCGCTGGAAGGCCTGCTGGAGCGCGCGGAGATGGAAGCGGACCGCGCGCCGGCCTTCAAAGACGGCTCCCAAGATGCCCTGGGCCAGCTGCAGACAGCCGAGGCTGGCGGCATGGTGCGCAAGGCCCTGGCCAAGCTGGAGCCCAAGTTCCAGCAGGCCATCGAGCTGGTCGACCTGGAGGGCATGCGCTACGAAGAGGCGTCCCTGGTGGCTGGCATCCCGGTCAACACCCTGCGCTCCCGGCTCTCCCGGGCGCGCGAGGCCCTGAAGCAGCAGCTGGTGCGGATGGATTATCAACCCTGAATTCCCGAGAACGGTCATGGCGCGCAAGCCCCTGACAACCCGGCAAGTGTTGAGCGCGGTGAAGTCGCTGCGGCAAGAGGTGATGCCCCCCGCGGGCTTCAATGCCTCGGTGCGCGCGCGGCTGCAGCCGGCCCTGGCAGAGCCGGGCTGGGCCTCCCGCTTGTCGGCCTGGCTCTCGCCCAAGCCCGCGTTGGCTGCGCTCTCGGCCTCGGCCCTGGCGCTGGCCTTGGTGCTGCTGGTCTCACCCGGCCCGGTCAAAGTCTCGCAGGCGCCCCAGGCCAGCCCCAAGGCCCCCGCGGCGCTGGCCGCCGCAGCCCCCCTGAAATCCGCAAAGCCTGCGCTGGCCGTGGCCAAGCAGCTGGCTCCCTCGCGCGCGGCCCTGGCCTTGGCGCCCGCTGCTCCCCAGGCTCAGGCGGTCGCGGCGCCCGCCAAGCCCTTGCCCAACCTCAATCGCCAGCCAGGCGCTGATGTTGCCATGGCTCCCCAGGCCCCAGCCCTTGCGCTCGCGGCCCGGCCGGCTGCCCCCGCCCAGGCGGCTTATGCTGGCGCTGCTGGCGGCGGGCTGCGCATCGCTTCAGCTTCGTCTGCCCCGGCCCCTGGCCTGCGCTCAAGCCTTGCCAGCTTCAATGAAGCGGGGCCCACCATTACCGCCACGGCCACGCCCAACCCGGCCTCCCCTAATTCTTCCGGGCTCGGCTACACCAGCAAGGCTTATCCCACCATCCTGCGCTCCAGCCGCGGAGCAAATATGAAGATCCGCGCAAGCTCGGGCGCGCGCGGCAGCATCCGCGTCACGGTGTATGACCGCTTGGGCAATCAAGTGGCGGTCATCGGGAATGGATCCCCTGACACGGCCACGGCCAATGTCATGGATTACAGCTGGAACGGCACGGATGAGAGCGGCGCGGCCCTGGCCTCGGGCATCTACATCGTGCGGGTGCAGGGGCCGGGCTACGATGACCGGCACAAGGTGGTGGTGCTGCGCTAGCACCAGACCAGCGCGCGGGACAAGCGGTCCCAGCGCATTTGAGGAGCTTGCCATGGCCCGTGCAGCGCTCAGCAAGCGGTCGAGGCATCTCAAGGATTATTTGCTGCTCGTGCAAGAGCATGAGCCGCTGGGCGAAGAGGATGCCTGCGCTTATCTGGAGCAGGCCCGCTGGGGGAGCCAGGCCGCGCACCGCGCGCTGATCGAGGCCTGCCTGCCCCTGGTGGTGGCCTCTGCGGCGGCTTGGCGCGGCAAGGGCCTCAGCTTTTTGAGCCTCATCGAGGCCGGCAACCTGTCCCTGGTCAAGGCCCTGGCAGAGCTGGAGACGGCTCCGGCCGAAGGGCCGCTGCTGGCCTGCCTCAAGGCCAAGATAGAAGAGGGCCTGCGCGCCCGCTCTTCTGCCTGAGGCATGGACCTGGTTTTTGCCGTCTGGCATAAAGCGCCCCAGGCCCTGGCCTGGGACTTTTTTTGCCCCGAGCGTGTCGAGGGGCTTTTGCTTGCCCCGAGCTTGTCGAGGGGCTATGCTAGGCTTGGATGATGGGGACCTCTCTTTTGGCAGGGCCATGAGCCGTTCTGACCTTAAATTAGCCTTCAATCTCTGCGCCCTGCTGGTGGCGCTGGCCCTGGGCTTTGTGCTCTGCTTGAGCCCGGTCAAGGGCGGCACGGTCTGGAGCTGGGCCTCCATGGGCGAGGTGCTGGCCCGCGAGGGAGGCTTCCCGCGCTTTGAGCCGGGCATGGCCGCGCCGGGCGGCAGCCTGGCCTTTGAGCACCAGGGCTGGCTCTTCGGCCTGCTGGCCTACGGCCTGGCCAGCCTCAAGCAGCAGGTGAGCCTGGGCCTGCTCAAGGCCGTGCTGATGGTGGCCGCCTTCGCCTTCTGCGTGGCCACGGGGTTCCGCAGCCGGGCCCGCCCCTTCTCCTGCGCGGTTTTCGCCCTGGCCGGGCTGTGGGCCAGCCGCTCCTACTTCACCGACGGCCCCATGCTGGCCGGCTATGCCTGCTTCTCGGCCGCCCTGTTCATGATGGAGGGCGAGTTCTGGCCCGCCTTCTTCCGGCGCTGGGTATGGCTGCCCCTGCTGGCAGTGGCCTGGCTCAACCTGCACCTCTCGGCCCTGCTGCTGCTGCCGGTGGCGCTGGCTTGGATGCTGGGCGAGCGCGGCGACCCGCGCGAGGCGCCGGCCGTGCCCCTGTTCAGCAAGGCCCTGTACCTGGCCCTGTTGGCCGGCTGCTTCTTGCTCAACCCAGACGGCTGGCGCGTTTTCGCCGAGCCGCTGGCCCTCGCGGGCCGCGAGGCGCGCTGGCTCTACGGCTGGTCCTCGCCGCTGGCGGCCAATAGCTTCCATGATGCGCGGCCCGCGCTGCTGCTGATGGCGCTGGCCCTGCCCCTGATCCTGGCCGGCACCTGGATGGAGGAGGGCCGCGAGCGCCTGGGCCGCGACATCCTGCTCTTCGGCCTGCTGGCCAGCCTGGCCCTGCTCTCGCAGGCGCTCATCCCCTTCTTCTGCCTCTGGCTGGCGCCGGTGGCAGCCACCCGCGCCACGCTGCTGGTGGACAGCCTGCCGGGCTGGCTCAAGGCCTCGCGCTGGCCCTTCAAGCTGGCCCTGCTGGCGCTGGCGGTGCTGGCCCTGCCGCGCGCCTGGTCCTCGCCGGATTTCGGCTTCGGCACCCGCCTGGGCGACGCGCCTAGCCAGACCTTGGACCTGATGCGCGAGCAGGGGCTCTCCGGCGTGGTCTTCGCGCCCATCGAGTGGAGCGGCTGGCTGCAGTGGCAGATGAAGGACCAGGCCCGCCTGCTGGTGGCGCCGCGGGCCTTTGACCCCGGCAATGCCCGCGACTACCTGGAGGCCATGGAGGCCAAGCCCGCGGTGTGGCCCCAGGTCTTTGAGCGCTATGGCGTGGGCTTGGCCCTGCTGGCCCCGGGCTCGCCCCTGGCCGTGGCCTTGAGCTACAGCCAGGACTGGCAGCCGGTGGCCTTTGACGATGCCAGCGTGCTCTTTGCCAAGGCCGGGCCCGAGCATGCCGACCTCATCAAGACCTTTGCCCCGCGCGGGCTCAAGCCCGGCGACCCGGCGCGGGCCATCGACCCCTCGCGCCTGGGCCAGACCGAGGCCGACCTGGAGGCGCTGGCCGGCCGCATGGCCGGCGTGGGGCGCTACCACTATTACCGCGCCCTGCTGTTCCAGGCTGAGGACGAGCAGGACAAGGTGCGCCAGGCCCTGGAGGACGGCAAGAGCGCGGACCCGGGCTTTGCCCTCAACGCCCAATGGCTCGACTATCTTGCCCAGCATTGACCCCGGCCTGGCCCAAAACTGCCCCAGGAAAGCCCTCGCCTTGCGCGGCCTCTTAAGCCTGATGATCCTCTGCGCCGTGCCGGCCTGGGCTGGCGCGCCCACGGGGGCTGATTTTTTGCAGGTGGTGGCGCCGGCCCGCGCGGCGGGCATGGCGGGCGCGCGCGCGGCCCTGGCAGATGACACCTCGGACTTCTTGATGGACCCGGCGGCCCTGGGCCAGGCCCAGAGCCCCAGCCTGCAGGTGAACCACGACAGCTCGGTGCTGGACACCTACTTTGAGCAGGTCCTGCTGGTGGAGCCCACCAAGCCCCTGCTGCCCGGCAGCCTGGGCCTGATGCTGCAATACAGCACCACCCAGGGCGTGGACAACCTGGACAGCAGCGGCAATCCCCAGGGCCAGGTGGAGAACTACGGCCTGGTGGGGCAGCTCTCCTATGGCTTTCCGCTCATCCGCCAGCTCTGGCTGGGCGCCTCGGTCAAGGGGCTGTTCAGCCGGCTGGCCGATGCCCAGAGCTCGGGCTTGGCCGCGGATGTCGGCCTGCAGGGCAAGCTCAGCCCCGGCACTTGCCTGGGCTTGTGCCTGGCCGATGTCGGCAGCCAAAGCGCCTATGACCTGGCCTCGGACCCCCTGCCCACCACGCTGCGCATGGCGCTGGCCTCGACCCTGATGGACGACCCGGACGGCCAGGTGCAGGCCGCGGTGCAGCTGGATCGGCCTTGGATGAGCGGCCAGGCGCCCGAGCTTCGCCTGGGCATCGAGGGCTGGTTCCGCCAGGTGCTGGCCGTGCGCCTGGGCTACATTTATGGGGCCGACTTGGGCAGCTTCAGCTTGGGGCTGGGCACCCGCTTCATGGGCGCGGCGCTGGATTACGCCTTTGTGCCCTATGGCGAGCTGGGGGACAGCCATCACCTGGGCCTGACCCTGGACCTGGACCGCATCGCCAAGGCCACGGGCATGGGCCAGGACGCGGTGCCCGCGGCGCCCCCGCAGGCAGCGCTAGCCCCGCCCAAGCCGGCGCCCTCGAGCCCCACAGCCCAGGCCGCTGTTGCGGCGCCGGGCCTGCAGGTGCCGGCCGGCGCGCTTGCCGCCAGCGCGGTGTGGCGCCTGGAGGACAGCCCGGTGCTGCTCAGCGGCGAAGTGGTGGTGCCGCGCGGGCTGACCCTGGCGGTGGAGCCGGGCGTGCAGCTGAGCTTCAGGGCCGGCGAAAAGGAGGCCCGCCTGGTGGTGCAGGGGCGGCTCTGGGCCGTGGGCACCCAGGAGCAGCCCATCGTGCTGGCGGGCGAGCGCGGGCCAGGCTGGGGCGCGCTGGTCTTTGAGAGCGGCTGCGATGCCGGCAGCCGCCTGATGAATGCCCGCGTGGAGGGCGGCCGGGTGGTCATCAACGCCGCCGCGCCCCTCTTCGAGGCGGTGGTCTTCAAGGCCGCGCCCCTGGAGCTGGGCGCGCTGGCCGCGCCGGAGGTCAGCCATTGCATCCTCGAGGATGCCGAGTCGGCGCTGACCAGCTGGAGCAGCAGCAGCAGCCTGGGCGGGGTGCACCACAACCTCTTCACGCGCAACCGCTTTGGGCTCTACATCAAGGATTTCGGCTCCGGGCCCCTGCGCTTCAACACCTTCCTGGGCAACCAGGATTACGACATCCTCAATGCCAGCCCCAAGGCCGTGGATGCCGAGGGCAATTGGTGGGGCACTCAGGACCTGGCCGCCATCAGCAGCCGGGTCTTTGACGGCCATTCCAATGCCAATAGCGGCATGATCCTGGTGAGCCCCACGGCGCATTGACACCCTTTGCCGGGCGATGATACAATGCCGCGCTTGTTCTATGCGATGAGCTCTCATTTCAAATTGGAGGTTCCTGATGGGCCACAGACGCGCGTTCGGGATGCTGGTGATGGCTGC
>CAYXCT010000122.1:0-6832 GCA_964463435.1 uncultured bacterium
GCTGGCCGAGGCCGAGCCGCTGATGAGCAAGCTCTTTCAGCACCGCTTCAAGGAGCGGGGCCAGCTGGAGGGCCACAGCTTCGGCAACCTCTTCATCGCCGCCATGACCGAGGTGACCGGCGACTTCGGCGAGGCGGTGCGCCAGTCCAGCAAGGTGCTGGCCGTGGGCGGCCGGGTGCTGCCGGTGACCTTGGATTCGGTGAGCCTGGTGGCCGAGCTGGCCGATGGCCGCACCATCTCCGGCGAGAGCCGCATCAGCGCCGCGCACGGCAAGGTCACAAGCCTGCGGCTCGACCCCGAGGACTGCCAGCCGACCAGCGAGGTGCTGCAGGCCATCGAGGAGGCGGACGCCATCCTGCTGGGGCCGGGCAGCCTCTACACCAGCGTGGCCCCCAACCTGCTGGTGCCCGGGGTGGCCAAGGCGGTGGCCAGCAGCCCGGCGCTCAAGGTCTACATCGGCAACGTGATGACCCAGCCGGGCGAGACCGACGGCTATTCGCTCAGCGACCATGTGGCGGCCCTGCAGCGGCTCACGGGGCTGCCCCTGGTGGATTACGCGGTGGCCAACACCGAGGCCCCCTCGGAGCGCCTGCTCAAGCGCTACGCCCAGGAGGGGCAGAGCGCGGTGGTGGTGGACCGCGAGGCCCTGGAGCGCCTGGGCATCAAGCTGGTGCGGGCGCGCCTGCTGGCCGCTGGGGACTATCTGCGCCACGACCCGCGCAAGCTGGCGCGGGTGGTGATGCGGCTGATCGTGATCTGAGCATTGAGCATGAGGGGGGGCGGGGCATGACAGGCGTGGCGGTGGTGACGCACGGCGAGGTGGGCAGGGCTTTGCTGGCCACGGTGGAGTCCATCTTGGGGCCGCAGGAGCGGGCGGAAGCCTTTGCCCTGGCCCCGGGCATGGGCCTGGAGGACCTGACCACGCCGCTCAAGGCCCTGGTGGAGCGCAACGGCGGGGACGGCACGCTGATCTTGGTGGACCTCTTTGGCGGCACCCCCTGCAATGCCGGGCTCTCGCTGTGCGCCGACCCCAGGGTGGAGGTGGTGGCCGGGGTCTCCCTGCCGGTGCTGATCGAGGCTTTGACCCTGCGCGGGGGCCTGCCCCTGCCCGAGCTGGCCCAGGCCGTGGTGGCGCGGGGGAGGGAGAGCCTGGTGGCCGCCAGCGCCCTCTTCAGACAGAGGGAGTGCCGATGAGAGCTGACCGACCTGCCGGGGGCCGCGCGTGAGCCTGGCCCTGGTGCGCATCGATGACCGGCTGATCCACGGGCAGGTGGTGGTGGGCTGGGTGCGGCATTTGGGCGCTGATTGCATCCTGGTGGCCAATGATGCCGTGGCTGCCGACCCCATGCAGCGCGCGCTGCTGCCCATGGCCGTGCCGCCGGAGATAGAGGTGGCCATCTACCGGGTGGCTGAGGCCGCCCAGCGCCTGGCCGCCGGGGCCCACGCCGAGCGCAAGGCCATCTTGCTCTTCTCCAGCCCCGTGGATGCCGAGGCCTACCTGCGCCTGGGCGGCCCCATGGAGCGCCTGAACGTGGGCGGCATGCGCTTCGCCCCGGGCAAGACCCAGATGCTGCCGGCCATCTTCGTGGCCGCCGAGGACATCAAGGCCTTCCGGGCCCTGGCGGCCCGCAATCTTCCCATGCAGGCGCAGATGGTCCCCACCGACGCCCCCCACGATGTGGTCAAGTGCCTGCCCGAGGAGCCCCATGCCTAAGACCATCCGCTTCGTTTTCGGCCTGCACTGCCACCAGCCGGTGGGCAACTTCGACCACGTGTTCCGCCAGGCCACGGACAGGAGCTACCGCCCCTTCTTGCAGGTGCTCGAGCGCCACCCGGGCGTGAAGGCCACCCTGCACTACACCGGCATTTTGCTGGACTGGCTCAAGCGCAACGACCCGGCCCTGCTCAGCCTCATCCGCGGCCTGGTGGCGCGCGGCCAGGTGGAGATGATGACCGGCGGCTTCTATGAGCCCATCCTGGCGGTCATCCCCGACGCCGACAAGGTGGGCCAGATCCGCAAGCAGACCGCCTGGCTCAAGCAGGAGCTGGGCGCCGAGGCCCGCGGCCTCTGGCTGGCGGAGCGGGTGTGGGAGCCCCAGCTGCCGGCCGCCCTGCGCCAGGCCGGGGTCGAGTTCCTCACCGTGGACGATTCGCACTTCAAGGCCTCGGGCGTCAGCGGCGACGCGCTCTACGGCCGCTATGTCACCGAGGAGCAGGGGCAGACCGTGGAGGTCTTCCCCATCCTCGAGCCGCTGCGCTACCTCATCCCCTTTCGGCCGGCCCAGGAGACCATCGACTTCTTGGCCTCCATCGCCACCGAGGATGGCAGCCGGGTGGCGGTGATGGCCGATGACGGCGAGAAGTTCGGCGTGTGGCCCGACACCTACGGCTGGGTCTTTGAGCAGGGCTGGCTGGAGAGCTTCTTCTGCCTGCTGGAGCAGAATGCCGGCTGGCTCGAGACCTGCACCTTCAGCGGGGCCCGGGCGGCCACCCAGCCGCTGGGCCGCATCTACCTGCCCACGGCCAGCTACACCGAGATGATGGAATGGGCCCTGCCGGCGCCCGCCGCGGCCAAGCTGGAGGAGGCCGTGGCCTGGGTCAAGCGCGAGGGCCATGCCGGCGATTACGGCACCTTTTTGCGCGGCGGCTTCTGGCGCAACTTCTTCGCCAAGTATGAGGAGAGCAACAGCCTGCACAAGAAGATGCTGGATGTCAGCCGCCGGGTGGAGGCGCTGGCGGCCAAGGATGCGGCGGCTGCTGCCGCGGCCCGCGAGCACCTGTGGGCCGGGCAGTGCAACTGCCCCTACTGGCACGGGGTCTTCGGGGGCCTGTATCTCAACCACCTGCGCTCGGCGGTCTACCGCGAGCTGGTGGCCGCCGACACCCTGGCCCACCGGGCCCTGATGGGCGGCCGGCCCTTTGCCGGGCATCGCCAGGTGGATTTTGACGCGGATGGCCGCCAAGAGCTGATCTTGGAGAGCGACAAGCTCTTCCTGGCCCTGGACCCCCAGCGGGGGGGCCGGCTCTTTGAGCTGGATGACCGCGACCGGGCCTTCAACCTGGGCGACACCATGACCCGCCGCAGGGAGGCCTACCATGCCAAGCTGCTGCAGGGCTCTGGCAGCGAGGGCTCCGGCGGCGGGGTGGCCAGCATCCATGACCGGGTGCGGGTGAAGGAGCAGGGGCTGGAGAAGCGCCTGGCCTTTGACCCTGGCCGGCGGGTGAGCCTGGTGGACCATTTTCTGCCGCTGGATGAGCCGCTGGAAGCCTTTGCCCAGGCCCGCTCGCAGGAGCTGGGCGACTTCTGGGGCGGCGCTTACGCCGCGGAGGCCGTGGGCGGCAGCGCCACCCTGCAGCGCCTGGGCAAAGTGGCGGGCCAGAGCGTGCTGCTCTCCAAGACCCTGGGCATCCAGCCGGGCTCCTCGTCGCTAGCCATCCGCTACCGGGTGGAGAACCGCTCAGACCAGCCGCTCAAGGCTCGGCTGGGGGTGGAGTTCAACTTTGGCCTCTTGGCCGGCGATGCGCCGGACCGCTATTACAAGGTGGCCGGCGCCAAGCTGGAGGGCAGCCGGTTCAACAGCTTCCTCGAGCTGGGGCCGGTGGCTGAGATGGCGCTGGTGGACGAATGGCTGGACCTGGCCCTGACCCTGCGCTTCAGCCAGAAGGCCGACTTGGGAGGCCTGCCCATCGAGACCATCTCGCAGTCCGAGGGCGGCTTTGAGCGGGTCTACCAGAACACCCTGCTCCTGCCCCGCTGGAGCCTGGACCTGGCCCCGGGGGCCGGCGCGGGCTTTGACTTCACGCTGTCGCTGGAGCGGGCCCGCTAGGGCCCAGGAGGCGCTTTTGCCCTTGGCACTCTCTCTCTTGGACCCGGTGACCCTCAAGGTGGCCCTGCTCTGCGGGCTCCTTGGCATGGAGAGCTCGGCCGCCCTGCAGCTGATGCTCTCGCGGCCGCTGGTGGTGGGGTGGATGGTGGGCTTGGTGTGCGGCGACGCCCGCACCGGCCTGGTGATCGGCAGCCTGCTGGAGATGCTGTATGGCGGCATGCTGCCGGTGGGCGCCTACATCCCCCCGGACTATCACCTGGCAACCGCCATCACCGTGGCCGGCGCCCTGCGGCTGCAGGGCGCCCCGGGCATGCCGGCTAGCGACGCGGTGATGGTCTTCATGCTGCTCTGCTCCATCCCCCTGGCCCAGGCGGCCAGCCGCACCGAGGGCTGGGCGCGCCGGGCCAATGTGGGGCTCTGCCATTGGGCCGACCAGGGCGTGAGCCAGGGCCGCCTGCGCGGCCTGCGCTTCTCGGTGGGCCTGGCGCTGGCCCTGGAGCTGCTGCGCGGCACCCTGCTGGGCCTGCTGGGCATCGGCGTGATGGTGCCCCTGCTGGGCCGGGTGGTGGCCAGCCTGCCGCCCCAGATCATCTCCGGGCTCTCGCGCATGACCTGGCTGCTGCTGGCCCTGGGCCTGGCGGTGATGGCCGACATGTTCTGGAACCGGCGCCTGGTCACCCTGCTGGCCTCCAGCTTCGCCATCGCCTGGCTCCTCATCCACCTGCTGCATGTGCCGCTGGCGGCCATGGCGGCCCTGGCCCTGGCCGGCAGCCTGGCGGCGGCCCTGCTGGCCAAGCCTTCCGCGCCCTGAGGAGCCCATGGCACTGAGGAATCGAGACCTGTTCAAGGCCGGGATGCGCACCTTCCTGCTGCAGGCGGTCTGGAACTTTGAGCGCATGCAGAATGTGGGCTGGGCCTGGAGCATGCTGCCGGTGCTCCGGCGGCTCTACCCGGCCCGCGAGGACCTGGCGCGGGCCGCCAAGCGCCATATGGAGTATTTCAACACCCACCCCTACCTGGCCGGCATCATCCTGGGCTGCGCCGCGCGGGTGGAGGAGAGGGCCGCCCTGGGCCAGGGCGCCACGGCGGCTGAGGTGACCGCGGTCAAGATGGGCATGATGGGGCCCCTGGCGGCCCTGGGCGACAGCTTCTTCTGGGCCACCCTGCGGCCCCTGGCGGCCCTGCTGGGCGTGCTGATGGTCTTCTTCGCCCAGTCCGAGGGCGGCAGCTGGGCGCCCTGGGGCGTGGCGGCCTTTCTGCTGGCCTTCAACCTGCCGCACCTGCTGGTGCAGGCGCTGGGGGTCTCCTTCGGCTACTCCGCCGGGGATGCCATCGTGCCCCTGCTGCGCCGGGTGGAGGTGCCGGTGCTGGTGCACCGCATGCAGGCCGCGGGGCTGGTGCTGCTGGGCGTGCTGCTGGCCGGCCTGCAGGGCTTTCACCCGCCCCACGAGGAGGGGGCGGCCGGCGGGCTGGTGGTGGCCGCCTTCGGCCTGCTGGCCTTCCTGCTGGTGAGGCGCAAGGTGCGCATCAGCCATATCCTGTGGGGGGCCCTCTTCTGCTCCATTTTGGCGTCTTACATCCATCCATTGCCCTTTTGGGGACAACCATGATCACCCGTGACATCGGCATCATCAACAAGCTGGGCCTGCACCTGCGGGCCGCCGCCCAGTTCGTGCAGACCGCCAACCGCTTCCGCTGCGAGGTGACGGTGGCCAAGGACGGCCGGGCCGTCAATGGCAAGAGCATCATGGGGGTCATGACCCTGGTGGCCATCCAGGGCTCCAAGATCTCGGTGAGCGCCAACGGCGACGACGCCCAGGCCTGCCTGGACGCGCTGGAGGCCCTGGCCGGCAACCGCTTCGGCGAAAAAGACTGACCTTTTCCAAGCAAGGGGGCAACATGGAACTTCAGGGCATCGGGGCCAGCCCCGGCATCGTCATCGGCAAGGCCTTTGTGCTGGACCAGGCCGAGGTGGCGGTCAAGAAGGGCAAGGTCTCTGAGCAGCAGGTGGAAGCCGAGGTGGAGCGCCTGCGCCAGGCCATCAGCCGCACCAAGGAGGAGCTCTTCGACCTCAAGCGCAAGGTGGGCTCCGAGATCGGCGACCGCCAGGCCGCCATCTTCAATGCCCATCTCATGTTCCTGGACGACCCCACCCTGCTGGTGGAGGCCAGCGAGCACATCCGCCGCGACAAGCTGGGCGCGGGCTGGGTGGTGCATCAGTTCGTGGAGCGCTATGTGGCGCTCTTTGAGGCGGCCCAGGATGCCACCATGCGCGACCGCTACGTGGACATCCGCGACGTGGGCAAGCGCCTGCTGCGCCATCTGGAAGGCGACACCCTGCATCAGCTCTCCCAGATGGAGGAGGGCGTGGTGGTGGTGGCCCATGAGCTGGGCCCATCCGACACCGCGCAGATGGACGCGGCCAAGGTGCGCGGCTTCGCCACCGACGTGGGCGGCCGCACCTCGCACACCGCCATCATGGCCCGCACCCTCGAGATCCCGGCGGTGGTGGGCCTGGAGTCGGCCTCCAAGAAGGTGCGCAGCGGCGACCTGCTGGTGCTGGACGGCATCGAAGGCAAGCTGGTGGTGAACCCCACCGCCGAGCAGCTGGCCAGCTACCGCAAGCGCCGGCGCCAGATCATGGCCCAGGAGCAGTCGCTCTCGCGCCTGCGCAAGCTGCCGGCGCAGACCCTGGACGGCATGCGGGTGACGCTGGCCGCCAACATCGAGCTGCCCGAGGAGGCCAAGCCCGCCATGGCCCGCGGCGCCGAGGGCGTGGGGCTCTTCCGCACCGAGTTCCTCTTCCTCAACCGCAACAACCTGCCCACCGAGGACGAGCAGTTCGAGTCCTACCGCCTGGCCTGCAAGCACTGCGCCCCGCACCCGGTGGTGGTGCGCACCCTGGACCTGGGCGGCGACAAGTTCCTCTCCCACCTGGGGCTGGCGCCCGAGATGAACCCCTTCCTGGGCCTGCGCGCCATCCGCCTGTGCCTGGCCCACCCCTA
>CAYXCT010000123.1:0-6829 GCA_964463435.1 uncultured bacterium
AGCTGATCCCCCTGACCATGACCAAGGCCACCCTGTGGCCGCCCTTCGCCTGGGCCATCATCTTCGGCCTGGCGGTGGCGGCCCTGCTCACCTTGCTGGTGCTGCCCTCGGTCTTCAAGCTGACCTTTGGAAAGGAGGCCGCGTGATGCGTGCTGCACTGTTGAGCACCCTGCTGGCCCTGGGGCTGGCCCTGGCCGCCGCCGGCGCCCCGGTGAGCCCCACCGCCAAGCTCGTGCCGGCCTCGGTTGAGGCCGCGCATGACACCTCTGCGGCGGTGGATTTGGCGCAGGTGCTGGACTTGGCGCGCCGGGGGCCGGATGCCCTGGCCGCCCTGGGCCAGGCTGACAAGCAGGATGCCGTGGCCAGCGCCTATTGGCGGGGCGCCATTATGCCCAAGCTGCTGGCGGGCGGCGGCTACCTGCACGCTGACCGCGAGGTGGACATCCCCCTCTATCCCCTGGGCGGGCTGCCTTTGCTCGAGCAGAACAGCTGGGGAGCGGGGGCCCTGGCCGTGGTCCCTGTGCTGGACGTGGAGGGCATGCTCTACAATGTCCGCACCCAGGACCGCGCGGCCCAGGCCAGCGCCATGGCCGCCCGCCAGGCCGCCCGCGACAGCCAATTCAAGGCCTTGGGATACTATCTGCAGGCCCTGGAGCTGAGGGCCAAGCGGCGCGCCCTGAATGAGTTTGCCGACAACTTGGCCGCCCGCAGCAACGAGATCCAGCGGCTCTACGACCTGGGCGGCGTGGGCGAATCGGACCTGATGAAGGTGAAGCTGGGCGTGGACGATGCCCGCGCGGGCGTGCGCGAGCTGGAGGAGAAGGAGGGGCTGCTGGCCCGCCTCCTGGCCCAGTCGCTCAACCGCGAGCAGGCTGCCTGGCCCGCCGACCTGCCGCCAGAGCTGCCCGATGCGCAGCCTGTGCCCGGAGACCCGGCCGAGCGCTTTGACCTCAAGGCTTTGGGACTGCAGATGGAGGCCGTGGAGGCCGACCAGGCAGCCTCGGAGGCGGGCTTTTTGCCCAAGGTGAGCGCATTGGGCAGCTACCTGCGCACCGACACCAAGCAGGTCAACCAGCAGGAAGTCTACACCGTGGGCGCTTCCGCCACCTGGACCATCTTTGACGGCGCCGTGCGCCAGGCTAAGGCCAAGGCCGCTGGGGGCGAGCTGGAATCCCTGCGCCAGAAGCAGCGCTCGGCCCTGCTGGCCCTCAGGGCCCAGCTGGATGACGCGGTGGCCATGCTGGGCATCAAGCGCCAGGAATATGAGCAGCGGCGCCAGGCCGTGGAGGAGGCGCGCAAGGCCTCAGACCTGGAGTTCAAGCGGCTGCGCGAGGGCAAGGTCTCGGTCAACAACTTCATCGATGCCGAAGAGGTGCTGCGCGACCGCCGCGAGAAGGCGGCCCTCTCCCAGATCGCCTGGTGGCAAGAATGGTTCCAGGTGCAGTCCAGCGGTGGCCAGGAGCTGTTGCTGCCCCAAATTCCCTCACAGACGGGGGTGCGCCCATGAGAAGCCTTATCATCGCCTTGGCGGCCCTGCTGGCCGTTGCCTGCCCGGCCGCTGACCGGGTGGGGCGCTTCGGCATCAGCCTGGGCGGGGGCTACGACACCCTGGCCATGGGCGACGCCAACTCCCATGGCGGAGCGGAGAGCCTGCATAGCGGCAGCCTGCTGCTGGACGAGGCCATGGCAGGCTCCACCGGCTCCATCCAAAGCGGGGCAGGCTTGGATCTGGGCCTTCATTACCGGGCGCTCGCCAACCTGTCCTTGGGCCTGGAAGCCTCCTATCTCATGCCCCAGGCGCGCGAGACCAGCGCTTCCTTCCCCACTTTCATCGGCCCCACTGTGGCGGGGGTCAGCCCGGCGGACTGGGACTACACGGTCTATGAGCGCTACAACGCGCTGGAGACCCTGTTGCGCGCCGATGGCGTATTGCCGCTGGGCGATTTTGACCTGCGCCTGGGCGGCGGCTTGGGCTGGGCCTGGCTCTGCGGGGCCAGCATCAGCAGCAACCTGCCCCAGGCCGTGGCCGATAGCAACAAGGCCAACCTGCCCTATGGCCCGGGCGGCAGCCTCGTCTCTGTCACTGTGCCCAAGAGCCAGGACGTGCTGCTCTACGGCAATGCGCCCTGCTTTCGCCTGGGCGCGGGCGTGGACTGGTGGATCGACAGCCATTTCAGCCTCGGGCTCGATGCGGGCTGGCGCTGGTGCAAGATCACCCAGGTGACCATGGCCCAGGGCGGCAGCGGCATTCTCAAGCATTATGATGGCAGCAGCCTGGAGCTGGATTATTCCGGGTTCACTTCTGGGCTCAAGGGCACTTTCTGGTTCTGATGCCCAGCTCGCCCTTTTATGCCCCAAGCCCCTGCCATCGCGCGGGGGCTTGGCGTTTCATGGGCTTTCTGGCATGATGCAGGGGACTTGAAACCTGGGCGTAACATCCTGCGCATTGCCCTGTGGTAGCCTGGAGGCGCATTGAACCCCTGGCCCTTCTTCATCCTGGCGGTGCTCGCGCTGCTGGCCCTGGACCTCTTCGGCTTCAGCCGGGCGCCCAGGGCTCCCAGCCCCCTGGCCGCCCTGGCCCTGTCAGCCTTCTGGTGCTGCCTGGCCCTGGCTTTCGGCCTGGGCCTGGCTTGGCGCCAGGGCTGGCAGCCAGGCCTGCAGTTCTTCACCGGCTATGTGATCGAGCTGTCCCTGTCGGTGGACAACTTGCTGGTCTTCGCGCTCATCTTCACCAGCTTCAAGGTGGAGCCTTGCCACCAGCGCCGGGTGCTGCTGTGGGGCGTGCTGGGCGCCCTGGCCTTCCGCGGCCTCTTCATCGGCCTGGGCGCGGCCCTGGTGGCGCGCTGGCATTGGGTGCTGTGGGTCTTTGGGGCTTTCTTGCTCTTCACCTCGCTAAGGATGGCCTTTGGCGGGGGAGGGGAGGCGGACCCGGAGAAGGGCTGGGTGCTGCGCTTGGGCCGGCGCTTCTTGCCCCTGGCCCCCGGCCCCCATCAAGGCCGCTTGCTGGCGCGCACGGGAAGGCTGTGGCGGCCCACCACGCTGCTGCTGGTGCTGCTGGCCGTGGAGGCCGCTGACCTGGCCTTTGCCGTGGACAGCATCCCCGCGGTCTTTGGGGTCACCACCGACCCCTTCATCGTCTTCACCAGCAATGTCTTCGCCGTGCTGGGCCTGCGCAGCCTCTATTTCGCCCTGGCCGGGCTCATGCCGCGCTTCAGCCGCCTCAAGCAGGGCTTGGCCCTGGCCCTGGCCTGGGTGGGGCTGGAGCTGCTGGCCGGCATCTTCGGCTGGCAAGCGCCGGTGGCCCTCACCCTGCTGGCCGTGGCCCTCTCGGTCTCCGGCGGCCTGGCCGCATCCCTGCTCTGGCCCCTTCAGCCTCGCTGACCCCACCTCAAAGGAAGCCATGCCAAGCAGCAAGACCAGGCGCAAGAAGATCTTCATCATGATCACTGATGCCGGCGGCGGCCACCGCGGCACGGCCAACAGCCTGAAGGCGGCCATTGAGAAGGCCCGCCTGCCCTGGGATGTGCGCATCATCAATGTCTACAAGGAGGTCTGGCAGAGCATCGAGTTCGGCCAGCGCTTTTTGCACATCGCCGGCGAGGATGTCTACAACTTTGTGCTGGAGCACAGCCTGACCAGCTGGGCCCCCACCCTGCGCAAGACAGCCCGGCTCATCGTCAAGCTGCAGCACCGGCCGGCCGAGGCCCTCACGCGTGGCTTCTTCGAGGCGGAGCGGCCGGACCTGGTGCTCTCCATCATGCCCTTCGTCAACGACGTGTATGCCGAGGCCTTGCGCGGCTCGGGCATCCCCTTGGGTCTTTTGCTCTCTGACCTGGTGGACACCAAGCCCTACATGTGGCTGACGCCCAAAGCCAGCCAGGCGGCCGCTTTCGTGGGGGTGGGCGGCGAGGGCGCCGCCGCGCAGGCGCGCGAGATGGGCGTGCCGCCCTCCCGCCTGGTGCAGGGCGGCCTGGTCATCCATCCCAAGCACTTTGAGCCGGCCGCGCAGCGCCTCAGCCAGGCGGCGGCCCGCAGGGCCTTTGGGCTGGAGCCCGGCCTGTTCACGCCCATGATCCTGATGGGCGGCTATGGCGGCCCTGCCATCCGCGAGTTCGTGGAGGCCTTTGAGGCCAGCCCCTCGCGCTGGCAAGTGGTGGCCTGCTGCGGCCGCAACCTGGCGCTCAAGGCCCAGATCGAGGCCATGGCGCCGCGGCTCAAGAACCGGGTGCTGGCCCTGGGCTTCTCCACCGAGCTGCACCGCCTGATGCGGGCGGCGGATGTGATGGTGGCCAAGCCCGGGCCGGCCAGCATCTTCGAGGGCCTGGCCATGGGCATCCCCCTGGTGCTGGATGACGCGGCCACCATGCCCCAAGAGGCGCCCAACGCGCGCTTTGTGGAGGCCCAGGGCTTCGGCCTCTCGGTGCGCAGGCGCAGCCACATGCTGGCCGCGGTGGCCAGCCTAGCCTCTCAGCCCGCGCAGATGGCCACCATGCGCAAGGCCATCAAGGCCTATCGCGTGGCTGACGCCTCCCAGCCGGTGATCGCGGCCATCCAGGCGGCGATGGGCCCGCGCTGAGCCTGCGACCGGCTGGGCGAGACCTGTCCGTGGCCCCCTCCAAGCAGGAGGGGGCCTTTTTGTTCGCCTGACCAGCTCCCTTGAAGGAAATGCGCAGGTTTAAAAACCGCGTCCCGAAAGATGGCGTAAGGTAGAGTGTGAAATGCGCATTGGCAATCGCGGGCTGGACAGCGCCGTCCCCCCGCAGAACCCTGGAGAAGAAGCATGCTGGACGCCACGGATCCCACGGACATCCTGGAAGCCCGCCCCGAGAGCCCTGTCGCTGAGGTGGGCTCCGTGGTCATCCGCTTTGCCGGCGACAGCGGCGACGGCATGCAGCTCACCGGCAGCAGCCTTGCCGAGACCTCGGCGCTCTTCGGCAATGACATCGCCACCCTGCCCGACTTCCCGGCCGAGATCCGCGCCCCGGCGGGCACCGTGGCCGGCGTCTCCGCCTTTCAGCTCCACTTCGCCAGCCAGGACATCAAGACCCCCGGCGACCAGCTCAATGCCCTGGTGGCCATGAACGCGGCCGCGCTCAAGAGCAACATCGGCGACCTCGAGGAGGGCGGCATCCTGGTCATCGACAAGGCCGGCTTCGGCCCCGCGGACCTGAAGAAGGCCGGCTATGAGGCCAGCCCGCTGGATGACGGGAGCCTCTCCAAGTTCCGCGTCATCCCCCTGGAGATCACCGCCCGGACCCTTGAGGCGGTGAAGGCCGCGGGCCTCAAGGGCAAGGAAGCAGAGCGCTGCAAGAACACCTATACCCTGGGCATCATGGACTGGCTCTATGATCGGCCCCTGGAATCGACCCTGGCGGGCTTTGCCGCCAAATTCAAGGGCAAGCCCGAGCTTGCCGAGGCCAACCGGCTGGCCCTGCAGGCCGGCTACAACTACGCCAACACGGTGGAGCTCTTCACCACCCATTACCGCATCCGCCAGGCCAAGTTCTCGCCCGGCACCTACCGCCAGGTGAACGGCAACCAGGCCATGGCCCTGGGCGTGGCCGCCGCGGCGCGCCAGAGCGGGCGCAAGGTCTTCTACGGCAGCTACCCCATCACCCCGGCCAGCGACATCCTGCACGAGCTCTCCAAGCTGAAGCACTTCAACATCATCACCTTCCAGGCCGAGGATGAGATCGCGGCCATTGCCTCGGCCCTGGGGGCCAGCTGGGCCGGCGAGCTGGGCGTCACCTGCAGCTCCGGGCCGGGCATCGCGCTCAAGAGCGAGGCCATGAACCTGGCGGTGATGGCCGAGCTGCCCCTGATCGTCATCGACGTGCAGCGCGGCGGTCCCAGCACGGGCCTGCCCACCAAGACCGAGCAGGCGGACCTGCTGCAGGCGCTCTTCGGCCGCAACGGCGACTCGCCCATGCCGGTGGTGGCGGCTTCCACGCCCGGCGACTGCTTCTACGCTTTCTATGAGGCGGCCCGCGTGGCGGTCAAGTACATGACCCCGGTGGTGGTCTTGAGCGACGGCTACCTGGGCAACGGCACTGAGCCCTGGCTGGTGCCCCAAGTGGGGGGCTTGCCGGCCTTTCCCGGGCCTTGGGGCCTTGAGCCCGGCACCTACAAGCCCTACCTGCGCCAGGAGGGGACCCACAGCCGGCCCTGGGCCAGCCTGGGCACGCCGGGCCTGGTCCACCGCCTCACCGGCATTGAGCACAGCGGCGTGAGCGGCCAGATCAGCTATGAGCCCGACAACCACCACAAGATGACCCTGGAGCGGCAGCAGAAGGTGGCTGCCATCGCCCAGGAGCTGCCGCCCCTCAAGGTGGCGGGCGCGCAGCAGGGCGAGCTGCTGGTGGTGAGCTGGGGCGGAACCTATGGCTCGGTGTCCACGGCCTTTGAGGCCATGGCCAAGGGCAACCCGGGCTTGGGGCACCTGCACCTGCGCTGGCTGAACCCCCTGCCGCCCGACTTGGGCGGCATCCTCAAGCGCTACAAGAAGGTCTTGGTGCCCGAGATCAACACCGGCCAGCTCAGGCTCTACCTGAGCGGAACCTATGGCATCCCGGTGCAAGGGTTCAACGTGGTGCGCGGCAAGCCCCTCAGGGTGCAGGGCTTGTGCGAGGAATTCACCCGGCTGCTGAAGGAGGCTTGACATGGCTGTCAGCATGGATAGCACGGAGGCCAAGCCCCTGCAGGCCGCGGATTTCTCCAGCGGGAATCTGGTCAAGTGGTGCCCGGGCTGCGGCGATTACAGCATCTTGGCCGCTCTGCAGAGCACCCTGGCCAAGCGCGGCAAGCTGCCCCACCAGGTGGCCATCGTGTC
>CAYXCT010000124.1:0-6653 GCA_964463435.1 uncultured bacterium
CCATCTGGGCGAGCGGCGTGCTCTGTTTGGGGAGGCCACGCCCATCACCCTCCGGTGGTGGGGCATGACATGGGCGATCAGGCTCATGCTGGCAGGCAGGCTGACCGCGGACCAGGCCAAAAAGAGCGAGGCGCCCAGCACCACCGACCACCAGGTGGGCGAGGCGATGACCAGCGCATAGCCGGCCATGGCCACCAGGTTGAAGAGGCGCATGGCGCGCTTTTGGCCCATGCGGGCGCTCAAGTAGCCGCCGGGAAAGCTGTACAGGGCGCCCAGCAGCACATCGCAGCCGCCCAGCAGGCCGATGGCCAGGTCGCCGCCGCCCAAGCTCAGCAGGAAGAGCGGCAAAAAGCTGCGGCCCGCGTGCTCGCCCAGGCCCACCAGCACCACGCCCGCCAGCAGGGCGGCGATGCTGCGCTCGGCGGCCGGGCTCAAGCGCAGGTGCAGGGCGTGCTCGGCCTTGCCCACCGCCTGATGGGCGGCCTGATGCATGGCGTCATGGACCCGGCCATGGCCCTCGGGCGGGCCCTGCGGCTCGGCGGCCAAGGCGGCCTCAGTCCTCGCCCTGGGCCTTGGTGAAGGCGGGCTTGCCGTCCAGCAGCATCAGGCGCTCCATCTGCGGCACGCGGTAGCTGGCGCTCACGGCCGCCAGCAGGGCGAAGAGGGCCTGGTCGGTGGGGGCGGCGCCCTCGCGCAGCATGAAGCGCGCCCTGAGCAGGTCCCCCAGGTCGATGCCCGAGCCGGTGGCCGGGTAGACCATGGTGCCGCGGCTGTCTATCATCTTGAGCCTGAAGGGGCTGCCCTGGGCGGCCTTCTCCAGCTTGGCGGCGGCGGCGGCGGCATCCTCGGCGCATTCGATGAAGATGTCCACCCCTGCCTCGGCGCGGCTGCCCGGCTTGACGAAGGCCTGCTCCCCCGCCACCTTGGGCATCACCAGCGGCTTCACCGCGCGGCTCTTGAAGCGGGTGGGCTTGTGGCCCAGGTTGGCGATGACCGCGTCGGTGTAGGCGCGGGTGCCGGCAGCGCCGGCATCGCCCACCACATCGCGGGTGCGGGCCTTGGCCTGCTCCCAGGTCAGCAGCACCGCGTCCTCGACCTTGCTGGCAGCCTCGAACTGGCCCAGGTGCCTCAGCATGGCCACCGCCGAGAGGATGACCGCCGTGGGATTGATGCTGTCCTTGCCCGCGTACTTGGGCGCCGAGCCATGCACCGCCTCGAAGATGGCCACCTCGCTCCCCAGGTTGGCCGAGGGCGCGAAGCCCAGGCCGCCCACCAGCGCCGAGCTCAAATCGCTCAAGATATCGCCATTCATGTTGGTGGTGATGATCACCTCGAACTGCTCAGGCTTCTTCACCAGCTGATGGGCGCAGTTGTCGACGATGATGTGCTGGGCCTGGATGTCGGGGTATTCCCTGGCCACCTCCTCGAAGGTGCGCTTGAGCAGGCCCTCGGTGAGCTTCATGATGTTGCCCTTGGTGGCGCAATGCACGGTCTTGCGGCCCTCGCTGCGGGCCACCTCAAAGCCCAGGCGGACGATCTTCTCGCAGCCCTTGCGGCTGATGAGCTTGAGGCACTGGGCCACGCCCGGCGTCTGCATGTGCTCGATGCCGGCGTACAGGTCCTCCACGTTCTCGCGCACGATGACCAAATCAACGCCGCGGCCGCTGTAGGGGGTGGGCACGCCGGCCATCTCCCGCACCGGCCGGATGTTGGCATAGGTCTCAAAGAGCTTGCGCAGGGTCACGTTGGCGCTCTTCTCGCCGAAGCCCACCGGCGTCATCAGGGGGCCCTTGAGCGCACAGCGGGTGCGCTTGATGCTCTCGATGGTCTCGGGCTTGACGCCGGAGGCGATGCCCTGCTTGAAGACCTCGGCCCCGGCCTCGCGGCGCTCCCACTCTATCTGGGCGCCCGCCGCCTCAAGGATGCGCACCGCGCTGTCGATGCATTCCGGGCCGACGCCATCGCCGGGGATGAGGGTGACCACGCTCTTGCTCATGAAACCTCCCTTGGGGTGTCTTGGATGGCCAGGTCAGGGCTGACCGGCCGGGGCTCTGCCGTGACAGGGCCTGCTGCTGTCCGGCGGCTCACAGGATGAGCATGGCGTCGCCATAGCTCAAGAATCGGTAGCCCAGGCCCAGGCATTGCTGATAGGCCTTGAGCACCGCCTCGCGCCGGTCAAAGGCTGAGACCAGCATGAGCAGGGTGCTCTTGGGCACGTGAAAGTTGGTGACCAGCGCGTCCGCGGCCTTGAAGCGGTAGCCGGGGGTGATGAAGAGCCGGGTGCTCCCCTGCCCCGGCGCCAGATGCCCGCTGGACCAGTCCCCGCTCTCCAGGGTGCGCAAGGCGGTGGTGCCCACGCACACCACCCGCGAGCCCCGCGCCTTGGCTTGGTTGACCGCCGCCGCCGCCTCGGGCGGGATGCTGAACCATTCCTCATGCATGTGATGGGCCAGGGCGTCCTCCTCCTTCACTGGCAGGAAGGTGCCCAGGCCCACGTGCAAGGTGACGGTGGCAAAGAGGCAGCCCTTGTCCCTCAGGGCCTGCATCAAGCCGGCCGTGAAATGCAGCCCGGCGGTGGGCGCCGCCGCGGAGCCGTTGCGGGCCGCGAAGACCGTCTGATAGGCCTCGCGGTCCGCCGCCGGGTCCTGGCCCGCCGCCCGGCGGATGTAGGGGGGCAGGGGCGGCAGGCCCACCTGCTCCATCAGGCCCGGGTCCAGGGGCCGCGGGCCCTGCCAGCGCAGGCGGGCCGTGCCCTCGGGCAGCTTCTCCAGCGCCTCAAAGCCGCAGCCGGCCGGGCCCAGCGCCGCATCCAGCACCGTGCCGGGCCGCACCCGCCGGGCCGGCTTCAGCAGGGCCTCCCAGGCGCCCTCCGGCTCCTGGCGCAGCAGCAGCACCTCCACCGCGCCGCCGCCCTCGCGCTTGCGGCATGGGATGCGGGCCGGCAGCACCCGGCTGTCATTGAGCACCAGCAGGTCGCCGGCGCTCAAGTGCTCAGGCAGGCGGCTAAAGATGCTGTGGCAAAGGGTGTCGCGCGCCCGGTCGCGCACCGCCAGCCGGCAGGCGTCCCTCGGCGAGCAGGGCTGCTGGGCGATGCTGGCCTCGGGCAGGGCGTAGTCGAAATCGGCGGTGCGCAGGCTCATCGCAGGCGCGCCAGCTGGGTGCCCGGGAAGTAGAAGTCCAGGATGAGGCGGCTCGGGTACCCGTCCTCGGCCATGCCGCGGGCGCCCTCCTGGCACAAGCCAATGCCATGCCCCCAGCCCTTGCCGCGCAGGCGCAGCATGCCGTGGGAGATGTCGGCCTCGAAGCGGGTCGAGCGCACCACATCCGCGCCCAGCGCGGCGCGCAGGGCTGTGGCCTTGGCCAGGCTCTCGCCCATGCCATGGATGATGCGCACCTGATAGAAGCGGCCGCTCAAGTCCGGGTCCACGCCCTCCAGGCCCCTGAGCTCCGCCGAAGGGCAGAGCCCGGCATCCTTGAGGGCCTGGCCGGCCTTGGCCAGGCCCAGCTCGGCCTGCCAGGCATAATGCTTGTCGTTGCGGCAGTAGGGGCAGGCCACCCCGCGCAGGTAGGGCACATCACCGCCCCATACCTTGCTCACATCGGCCGTGCGGCCCCCGCAATTGCTGTGGAAGAAGGTCTGGGCCAGCTCGCCCTTCCAGAGCAGCACCTGGCCCCGGGTGTCCGCCACCGCCCGGTCGGTGCGGGGGTCCTCCCGGGCCTGGCCGGCATAGACCTGGCTGGAGGTGGTGTCGTCCAAGTCCCAGGCCTCAGCGCCCTTGTCCGGATGCGCGGCGCGGTAGAGGGCATAGGTGCGGGCGGCGATGGCCTGGGCCTTGAGGGCTTCCAGCGGCCAGTCAGGCGGCACCTCCGCGGCCAGCACGCCCATCAGGTAGGCCTCCAAGCCCACCCGGTTGACCAGGCGCGGCCTGGACTCGCGGTCCACCAGCAGGGTGAGCTCCCCGCGGTAGCGGTGGCCGCTGACCATGATGGCCTCGCCCTCGCGCCGGGGCTTGACCCAGGCCTTGCGCGCGCCCAGGTCCGTGCCCTGGGCCCACAGGCGCCCTTCCGCCACCTTGAGCGAGGCGTGCCCGCCGGCCGGGATCTCGTACAAGGCGCGGCCCTGGGCGTCCTCCAGCCGCAGGCCGCCGGGGGCGGCCATCTTGAGGGCGCGCCCGCCGCTGGCGATGAGAACGCGCAGGCTCTGGCCGCCGGCAGCCGAAGCCGCCATGGCCGCCGGCGGGGATGCCACCGGCTCCTCGGCGCAGCCCGCCAGCAGGGCTGTGAGCGCGAGCGCGGCCAGGGCTCGGGGGATGGCGCTGGGGCGCATGCCTATTCGGTGAGGGTGACTCGCATCACCTCTTCCAGGGTGGTGGTGCCGTCGAACCACTTCTTCACCGCGCTCATGCGCAGGGTGCTCATGCCCTCGTTGATGGCGATCTCGCGGATCTTGAAGGTCTCCTCATTGCGGAAGATGGAGCGGCGCATGGTGTCGCTGATGGGCATCACCTCATAGATGGCCAGGCGGCCGCGGTAGCCGGAGTTGTTGCAGCTGGGGCAGCCCTTGCCGCGGTAGAGCTTGCGGCCCTTGAGCTCCTCGGGCTGGATGCCGGCCAGCTCCAGGGTCTTGACGTCGTAGCTCACCTCTTCCTTGCAGTCGAGGCAGATGCGCTTGACCAGGCGCTGGGCCACGATCATCACCAGCGTGGTGCCCAGGTAGAAGGGCTGGATGCCCATGTCCACCATGCGGTTGATGGTGCTGGGCGCGTCGTTGGTGTGCAGGGTGGAGAGCACCAGCTGGCCGGTCATGGCCGCCTTGATGGCGATGTCGCCGGTCTCCAGGTCGCGGATCTCGCCCACCATCACGATGTTGGGGTCGCAGCGCAAGAAGCTCTTGAGGGCCGCCGCGAAGGTCATGCCAATCTCGGGGTTCACCGGCACCTGGTTGATGCCCGGCAGCTGGAACTCCACCGGGTCCTCGGCGGTCATGACGTTCTTCTTGGGGTCGTTGACCGTGCTCAGGGCCGAATAGAGCGTGGTGGTCTTGCCGCTGCCGGTGGGCCCGGTCACCAGGATGATGCCGTAGGGCGTGCGGATGGCCTTCTGGAAGCGCTCCAGGTCAAAAGGCTCAAAGCCCAGCTTGGTCAGGTCGGTCTGCAAATTCTGCTGGTCCAGGATGCGCATGACGATCTTCTCGCCCCACATCACCGGGCAGGAGGCCACCCGCAGGTCGATCATGCGGTCGCGCACCTTGATCTTGATGCGGCCGTCCTGGGGCTTGCGCTTCTCCATGATGTTGAGCTTGGCCATCACCTTGAGGCGGGCCACCAGCGCCCGCTTGAAGCTGGGCGGCGGCGCCGGCTGCTTCACCAGGGTGCCGTCCACCCGGTAGCGGATGACCAGCTCCTTCTCAAAGGGCTCGATGTGGATGTCCGAGGCCTTCTTGACCACCGCCTCGGTGATGATGGCGTTGGCCATCTTGATGACGATGCTGTCATCGGCGCTCTCGGTGCCCAGCTCCTCTTCCTTCTTCTCGTCCAGGATCGAGAGGTCCATCTCCCCCTCGGCGGCCTGCACGATCTCCTTCATGTTGTATTCATGGGCGGCCGGGGCCTGGCCGCCGGCCTGGTACTGCCCGGCCGCGCCCGGCTTGTCCGAGGCCGCCGGGGCCAGGCCCATGCTGGCCAGCTGGCCATAGTAATGGTCGATGGCCAGGCGGATGTAGCTCTCCGGCGAGACGGCCCAGATGCAGTCCATGTTGGACTTGAACTTGACCTCTTTGGCCAGGTTGGCCAGCTCCGGCGCCGCCGGCTCCACCACGGCCACCACCAGGCTGTTGCCCTGCTTGCGCACCGCCAGGCAGGCGTAGCGGGTGGCGGTGTCGCGGCTGATGGTGCCCAGGCTGTCCAAGTCCACCTGGGCGCTGGAGAGGTCTATGTACTCGGCGCTGTGGATGTTGCCGATGAAGCGCGCCACCTCCTCCTCGCTGCAGGCGCCGAGCAAGGCCAGGTTGAAGCCCAGCGAGCCGCCCTGGGTCTCCATGTTGGCCAGGGCCTGCGCCAGCTGCGGTTCCTTGATGAACTTCTCGTCCACCAGCATCTTGCCCAGGTTGTAGCCGATGTCCGTTCCCATGGATTCTCCCTAGATCAAAGTGGGCTCCTCAACCAGCCTTTTTTACCAGCCCCCAACCATAGCGTCAACCGCATTGCGGCGCCCTTGAAGAGGGGCCTCAGACAGCACTTGAAGCGGCGCCCAAATGCCTTTATATTTCAATAGCCATTCCCAACACCATCAACCCCGAGCACAAGCCTTTAAGGAGCAAGAATGCGCTTCCCATTGTCATGGCTGGCAGACTGGCTGGACCTGCCGGCTGACCTGAAAGACATCAAGACCCTGCTCTTCAAGGCTGGCATAGAGATCGAGAGCCTGGAATCCCGCGGCCAAGGCCTGGACAAGGTGGTGGTGGCGCGCGTGGAGGACCGGCAGCCGCATCCCAATGCCGACCGCCTGAGCGTCTGCAGGGTGAGCGACGGCAGCCAGTCCTATCAGATCGTGTGCGGGGCGCAGAACTTCAAGGCCGGGGATGTGGTGCCCCTGGCCCTGGAGGGCGCGGTGCTTCCCGGCGATTTCAAGATCAAGAAGAGCAAGATCCGCGG
>CAYXCT010000125.1:0-6591 GCA_964463435.1 uncultured bacterium
GCCAGTACAGCCAGGCGCACGCCGAGGCCCGCAGAGCCATCGCCCGCTACTGCGCGGACGTGCGGCAGGGCCGCTTCCCCGGCCCGGCCGAGACCCTGGCATGAGCGCGCCCAAGGGCATCACGCTGGTGCGGCGGCCCGGGCAGCTGGAGCCCCTGCTGGCCCCCTGGCGCCATCGCGGCGGCGGGCTGGGCCTGGTGCCCACCATGGGCGCCCTGCACGCCGGGCACTTGAGCCTGGTGGCGCAGAGCCGCCGGAGCTGCGCCCGCACCCTGGTGAGCATCTTCGTCAACCCGACCCAGTTCGGCCCGGGCGAGGACTATGGCCGCTATCCGCGCACCTTGGCCGCTGACCTCAAGCTGCTGGCGAGCGCAGGGCCCTTGGTGGTGCTGGCCCCGGCGGCGGCGGCCATGTACCCGGCCGGCCATGCCACGCAGGTCAGCGTGGCCAGCCCGCTGACCCGGGTGCTGGAGGGCGCGGCCCGGCCCGGCCACTTCGCGGGCGTGGCCACGGTGGTGGCCAAGCTCTTCGGCCTGGCCGGCCCCTGCACCGCCTTCTTCGGCGAGAAGGACTGGCAGCAGCTGCAGGTCATCCGCCGCATGGCCGCTGACCTCTGCCTGCCGGTCAAGGTGCAGGGCTGCCCCATCGTCCGCGAGGCCGATGGCCTGGCCAAGAGCAGCCGCAACGCCTATCTGAGCCCGCAGGAGCGGGCCGCGGCTCCCAGGCTCAAGGCCAGCCTGGGCCTGGCCAAAGCTTGCCTCAAGGCCGGCGACAGCGGCCCGGCCGCCTGCCGCAAGGCCCGCGCCTTCTTGGAGCAGGGCGGCCTGTTCAAGGCCGACTACCTGGTGCTGGCCGATGCCGAGACCCTGCAGGCCCCCCGGCCCGGCCGGCCCCGCCGCCTGCTGGCGGCGGCAAGGCTCGGCAAGACCAGGCTCATCGACAACATGGCAGCTTGAGGGATTTCATGCTCCGTTCCATGCTCAGATCCAAGATCCACCGGGCGGCCATCACCCAGACCGATGTGGACTACATCGGCTCCATCACCCTGGACCCCAAGCTGATGGAGGCCGCCAGCATCCTGCCCTATGAGCAGGTGCAGGTGCTCAACCTGGCCAACGGCAACCGCCTGGCCACCTATGCCATCGCGGGCAAGCGCGCTAGCGGCCAGGTCTGCCTCAATGGCGCCGCGGCATTGCTGGCCGCGCCGGGCGACCTGGTCATCATCCTGGCCTATGGCATGGTCGAAGACGCCCAGGCCGCATGCCAGCGGCCGGTGGTGGTCTTTGTGGACAAGAAGAACCGCATCACGCGCGTGGCGCGCGAGGAGGAGGCCGGCACCCGCTTCAGCGCCCGGCCCCAGCGCCAGCCCAAACCGAGGAAGCCCAAGGCATGAGCCAGCCCTACGCCATCGAGGTCATCGAGGTGCAGAAGCGCTATCAGAGCGGCGACTTCTGGCGGCCCATCAAGGCCCAGGCCCTGCGCGGGGTCAGCATGCAGGTGCGGCCCGGCGAGGTCTATGGCCTGGTGGGCGTGAACGGCGCCGGCAAGACCACGCTGATGAAGGTGATGACCGGCCTGCTCAGGCCCGACCAGGGCCAGGCGCTGGTCTTTGGCCTGCCCGCCGGCAGCATGGCCGCCCGCGCCCGCTTCGGCTACCTGCCCGAGCTGCCCAGCTTCCCCAAGTACCTGAGCGCCCGCGAGGTGCTCGACTTCTACGGCCGGCTGCAGGGCATGGAGCCGCGAGCGCGCCAGGCCCGGGTGGCCGAGCTCCTCAAGTGGGTTGGCCTGGCCGAAGCCCTGGACAAGCCCATCCGCGAGTACAGCAAGGGCATGCAGCAGCGCGTGGGCCTGGCCCAGGCCCTGCTCCACGACCCGGAGCTGGTCTTCTTGGACGAGCCCATCAGCGGCCTGGACCCCCTGGGCATCAAGCAGATGCGCGACCTCTTCCTCAGCCTGAAGGCGCAGGGCAAGACCATCTTCTTCAACACCCACATCCTGAGCGAGGTGGAGCGGCTCTGCGACCGGGTGGGCCTGATGCACCGCGGCCGCATGCTGCTGCAGGCCCCGGTGGCCGACCTGGCCAGCCGGCACGCCTCCACCGTCACCCTGGCCTTCCGCAGCCTGGGCCCGGCCCAGCGCCGCAGCCTCAAGGCCATGCGGCTGGTGGCCAGCCAGGAGAACCAGGTGTGGACCGTGGCGGTGGCCAACGCCCAGCTGGCGCCGGTGCTGGCCAAGCTCAAGCTGCCCCGCGGGGCGGCGCCCACCGTGATCAGCGCCAATTCACCCTTGGAGACCGCCTTCATCAAGGCGGTGCGCGCGGAGGAGCAGGGATGAGACAGTCCTGGGTCATCGGCATCAACATCTTCCGCCAGCTGCTGCGCAACCGCATCTTGACGGTGCTGGCCATCTTCGCCCTGGCCATGGGCGGGCTCTCGGTGTTCCTGGGCGAGCTGGGGCAGGAGAGCGAGGCGCGCCTGGGCCGCGACTTTGGCCTCTTGGGCGTGGAATGGATCGGCTACATCACCGTGCTGCTGTGCCATGTGGTGCTGCTCTTCGAGGAGACCGAGCTCAAGACCATCACCATGCTGCTGGTCAAGCCGGTGGCCCGCTGGCAGTACCTGCTGGGCAAGCTGGTGGGCTCCAGCCTGCTGGCGGCGCTCAACGTGGCCGGCCTGGTGCTGGTGCTGCTGCTGGTGGGCTGGGCGCGCGGCTACAGCCTGGCCAGCCTGCCCTTCTTCTTGGCCGCCTTCTTCCTGCTGTGGCAGAGCGTGGTCATGTCGGCGGTGGTGCTGCTCTTCTCGGTGCTGGCCAGCACGGTGCCGGCTTGCGTGGTCTACTCCACCTTCACCTTCTTCCTGGGGCACTTCACCGGCAACTTGGTGGAATGGATGGCCAAGCTGAACGAGGGGGCCGCCCTGGTGCTGGTGCGGGTGCTCTACTACCTGCTGCCCAACCTGGCCATCTTCAACCTGAGCGACAGCCTGCCCTTGGGCGGCGAGAACATCAAGACCGGCATCGCGCTGTCGGCCGCCAGCTTCCTCTGGCCCCTGGCCTATGGGGCCATCTACGCCCTGGCGGTGCTGCTGCTGGCGGCCTGGCAGTACCAGCGGAAAGAGATCTGATGGAGCGCCTTCCCTTAAGCCGCCTGCTGCTGATCATCGCCCTGCTGCTGCTGGTGGCCGCGGCCCTGGCTGGCATCGCGCGCCAATCGCGCCGCGACCAGGCTGAGCTGCCGCTGGCCTTCCTCACGCCGGCTCCGCCCAAGCTCTCGGCCTTCGGCTTCACCGGGGCGCTGGCCGGCATGCGGCGGGTGGCGGCTGACTGGGCCTACATCGAGATGCTGCAGTACTACGGCACCGGCCGCAACCGGCTGGACTGCGGCTTCCAGGGGGTCATCCCCTTTGCCGAGGAGATCTTCTGGCTCGACCCCCATTTCCGCTTTGGCATCCTCTACACCGCGGCCATTTTGGGCTTCAATGAGGGGCATCTGCCCGAGGCCATCAGCCTGCTGCAGCGGGCCGCGCGCACCGACCCCGGCTACCCCCGCTACCGCCTCTACCTGGCGGGCCTCACTTACCGCAAGGCCCATGACAACCCGCGGGCCCTGCAGATCCTGGAGCTGATGGTGCAGGAGCCCGACCGGCCCGAGATCCTGGTGCGCACCCTGGGCAACCTCTACATCAAGAACAAGGACTGGCCCAAGGTGCGGGCCTATTGGAGGCGGGTGGTCATGACCGACAAGGACCCCCGCACGCTCTGGGAGGCTCGCCTGGCACTCGCGCAGGCGGCTCAGCATGGCTACTGACCTCATCAGCATCCGCGGCGCGCGGCAGCACAACCTCAAGAACATCAGCCTGGACATCCCCCGCAACAAGCTGGTGGTGATCACCGGGCTGTCGGGCAGCGGCAAGAGCTCGCTGGCCTTTGACACCATCTACGCCGAGGGCCAGCGCCGCTACGTGGAGAGCCTGTCAGCCTACGCCCGGCAGTTCCTGGGGCAGATGGACAAGCCGGATGTGGACGCCATCGAGGGGCTCTCGCCGGCCATCGCCATTGAGCAGAAGACCCACAGCCGCAACCCGCGCAGCACCGTGGGCACGGTGACCGAGATCTACGACCACTTGCGCCTGCTCTACGCCCGCGTCGGGCGGGCCCATTGCCATCAATGCGGCCGCCCGGTCTCGGCGCAGAGCGCCAGCGAGATCGCCGCCCAGCTGGCGGCCCTGCCCCAGCTGCGCCTGCAGCTGCTGGCGCCCCTGGCCAGCGGCCGCAAGGGCGAGTACCGCAAGGTCTTTGAGGAGGCGCGGCGCCAGGGCTTCGTGCGCGTGCGCGTGGACGGCGTGGTGCACGAGATCGGCGAGGTGCCGGCGCTGGACAAGAACAAGAAGCACGACATCCAGGTGGTGGTGGACCGCCTGGCCGCCGGGCCTGATTCGCGGCGGCGGCTGGCCTCCTCGGTGGAGACCGCGCTCAAGCTGGGGCAGGGGAGCCTGATGGTGGAGTTCCCTGACGGCGCCCCGGCGGGCTGGGAGAAGGTGCGCTTGTACAGCGAGAAGCTGGCCTGCGCCCACTGCAACCTGAGCTTTGAGGAGCTGACCCCGCGCAGCTTCAGCTTCAACAACCCCTACGGCGCCTGCCCCAGCTGCAACGGCCTGGGCAGCCGGCAGGAGGTGGACCCGGACCTGGTGGTGCAGCGCGAGCTGAGCCTGCGCAAGGGGGCCATCGAGCCCTGGAGCGGCCCCAGCCAGGTCTGGTACCAGGACCTGCTGGCGCGCATGGCCGAGCACTTCAAGTTCTCGCTGGATGTGCCCTTCAAGAGCCTCAAGCCCGAGCAGCAGAAGATCGTTCTCTATGGCAGCAGCGAGCGGGTGCCCATGACCTTCACCAAGGGCAGCGCCGAGTTCGGCTACATGGGCCGCTGGGAGGGCGTGGCGGGGCGCCTGCAGCGGCAGTACCTGGAGACCGAGAGCGAGGCCATCCGCGAGAAGATCGAGGGCTACCTGCGCGAGGTGCCCTGCAGCGCCTGCAAGGGGGCGCGCCTCAAGCCCGAGTCGCTGGCGGTCACGGTGGGCGGCCGCAACATCATCCAGGCCACCCAGGCCTCGGTGGCCGAGGCCGAGGCCTTCTTCACTGACCTGAAGCTCGAGGAGCGCGAGGCCAAGATCGGCAAGCTGGTGCTCAAGGAGATCCGCGCCCGCCTGGGCTTCTTGCGCAACGTGGGGCTCGACTACCTCACCTTGGACCGCGCCGCGGGCACCCTCTCGGGCGGCGAGGCCCAGCGCATCCACCTGGCCACCCAGATCGGCAGCTCCCTGGTGGGGGTGCTCTACATCCTGGACGAGCCCTCCATCGGCCTGCACCAGCGCGACAACACCCGCCTGCTCGCCACCCTCAAGCAACTGCGCGACCAGGGCAACACCGTGCTGGTGGTGGAGCATGACGAGGAGACCATGCGCGAGGCCGACTGGCTCATCGACGTGGGCCCAGGCGCGGGGGTGCACGGCGGCAGCGTGGTCTCGGCCGGCACGCCCGAGCAGGTGGCCAAGGACAAGAAGAGCCTCACCGGGCAGTACTTGAGCGGCGCCAAGAGCATCCCGGTGCCGGCGGCCCGGCGCCCGCAGGACGGCCGCGCCCTGGTGCTGAAGGGGGCCAGCCTCAACAACCTCAAGAGCCTCGACGTGCGCATCCCGCTGGGGCAGTTCGTGGCGGTCACCGGCGTCTCGGGCAGCGGCAAGAGCACCCTGGTGCAAGACACCCTGGTGCCGGCCATCCTGCACAAGCTCTACCGCACCCGCAGCAAGCCGGCCGGCTTCGCCGAGCTCACCGGGGTGGAGCAGCTGGACAAGCTCATCGCCATCGACCAGTCGCCCATCGGCCGCACGCCGCGCAGCAACCCCGCCACCTACACCGGGGTCTTCGACGACATCCGCCAGCTCTTCGCCGCCACCTCCGAGGCCCGCGCCCGCGGCTACCAGCCGGGGCGCTTCAGCTTCAACATCAAGGGCGGGCGCTGCGAATCTTGCGGCGGCGACGGCATCCGCCGCATCGAGATGCACTTTCTGCCCGATGTCTACGTGCAGTGCGAGGTGTGCAAGGGCGCGCGCTACAACCGCGAGACCCTGGAGGTGCTCTACAAGGGCAAGAGCATCGCCGAAGTGCTGGACATGATCGTGGACGAGGCGCTGTCCTTCTTTGAGCCGGTGCCCCAGGTTCGGCGCGTCCTCAAGACCCTGCAGGACGTGGGCCTGGGCTACCTCAAGCTGGGCCAGCCGGCCACCACCCTCTCGGGCGGCGAGGCCCAGCGCGTCAAGCTCTCCACCGAGCTGGGGCGGCGCAGCACCGGCAAGACCCTGTATGTGCTGGATGAGCCCACCACCGGCCTGCACTTCGCCGACATCCAGTGCCTGCTGGACGTGCTGGGCCGCTTCGTGGAGGCGGGCAACACGGTGCTGGTGATCGAGCACAACCTGGATGTGATCAAGACCGCCGACTGGGTCATCGACCTGGGGCCCGAGGGCGGCGGCAAGGGCGGGCGGCTGGTGGCCCAGGGCACGCCCGAGCAGGTGGCCAAGATGAAGGAGAGCTGGACCGG
>CAYXCT010000126.1:0-4986 GCA_964463435.1 uncultured bacterium
CGAAATTCTGCAAAAGAACCACGCCTGTTCCGAGGACGACATTCTTCGGGCGCTGGGCACGCAATTTGGAATGCCCTACCTGGCTGATTTTCCCGTGGCCGACATGGATTCGGAGCTGGCCGCCAAGGTACCGATCGGGTTCGCCAAACAGCACCGGGTGATGCCGCTTAAGCGCGAGGGCGACACCGTGCTGGTGGCGATGGCGGATCCGCTCGCCATTGGCGCGCTCGACGACGTGCGCGGCATGCTGGCGGCGGATATCCAGCCGGTGCTTTTTCCTAGCGCCAAGATTCTCGACGCCATCAACCAGCTCATCGTGGGCATCCAGCGCCGCACCCATGCCACGGCCGTGGCGGTCACCCACGACATGGCCAGCGCCTACAAGATCGGCGACCGCCTGGCCCTCATCTATGGCGGCCGGCTGGTGGCCAGCGCCGAGCCTGCCGCCTTCCGCGAGCTCAAAGACCCCATGGTGCAGCAGTTCATCCACGGCCGGGCTGAAGGGCCGATACAGCTCATGTGACCTCACCCCCACCCTCGCCGAGCAAGCCTGAGATCAGAATCTCCCTCCCCCTCTCCACTGTGGAGCCTGACCTCACCCCCACCCTTGCCGAGCAAGCCTGAGATCAGAATCTCCCTCCCCCTCTCCACTGTGGAGAGGGGGAGGGAGGGTTTGGGCTGACAGGGAGGGGGTGAGGTCGGAGGGGTGAGGGAAAATCTGCCGGCCTAGTAGAAGAACTGTTCCCTATGAAAGAGGTGGCTTCATGAGCATGGACAAGCAGAAGAAGGTGGGCTTCACGGTGCTGGCGGCGCTCTTGTGCCTGCTGGCGCTGGCGCTCTTCGTGGGCCGGGCCCGCTTCGGCCACCAGGGCTACCGGGTGTCGGTGCTCTTCAACTTTGTGGACAGCCTCAAGCCCGAGGCCCCGGTGCTCTACGGCGGCGGGGTGCGCATCGGCACGGTGGAGAGCATCACCGCCGAGCGCGGCAAGGTGAAGGTGACCTGCCTGCTGGAGAAGGGCACCCGCATCTCGCGCGAGAGCCTGGCCACCATCAACACCACCGGCATCTTGGGCGAGAAGTACGTGCAGTTCGACGCCGCCGATGACAGCGGGCCCCTCTTGGCCGAGGGCGCCGAGATAAGCGGCATAGACCCCGGCAGCCTGGACCGCACCTTGCTGCGCGTGGAGCGCCTGGCCGATGCCCTGGAGCCGCTGCTGTCGGACCCCAAGGTCATGGGCGGCATCAGCGGCACGCTGGGCAGCGTGAGCCAGGCCGCGGCCGAGGTGCGCGACCTGGTGCACCAGGCCCGGCCCAGCATCGAGTCCACCCTGGCGGACCTCAGAGCCGCCTCCGCCGACCTCAAGGCCATGGGCGCGGAGGGCCATGGCCTCACCCAGAGGGCCGGCCGCCTGCTCTCCGATGCCAATGAGAAGAGCATCCAAGAGAGCCTGGCCCACCTGCATTCCAGCCTGGAGAAGCTGGACAAGGTGATGGTGAAGATAGACAAGAAGCAGGGCGCCCTGGGCGCCCTGGCCAATGACGACCAGGTGGGCGATGAGCTGCGCGACATCTTGAGCGACCTCAAGGCCCATCCCTGGAAGCTGCTCTGGAAGAAGTGAGGCGCATGGCCAAGCCCAGCTCACAGTTCTGCTGCCAAAATTGCGGCGCCTTCAGCATGCGCATGCTGGGCCGCTGCCCCAGCTGCGGGGCCTGGAACAGCATCGTGGAGGAGCCGCTGGCCCCCGCGCCGGGCAAGCCGGGCGCGGCCAAGCGGCCGCGGGCCCTGCCCGTGCCCTTGGACGCCCCGCCCAGCGGCGCCGCGGCCCGGCGGCTCTCCACCGGCGCCCCGGAGTTCGACCGCGTGCTGGGCGGCGGCCTGGTGCCCGGGGCCGTGGCCCTGCTGGGCGGCGACCCCGGCATCGGCAAGAGCACCCTCACCCTGCAGGCCTGCGCCAGCGTGGCCCGGGCCGGGGCCAAGGTGCTGTATGTCACCGGCGAGGAGAGCCTTGAGCAGGTGCGCCTGCGGGCCGACCGCCTGGGCTGCCTGAGCCCCAACGTGCACCTCTTGGCTGACACCAGCCTTGAGAATGCCCTGCAGGCCTTCGAGGCCGGCGATTGGGGCCTGCTGGTGGCTGACAGCGTGCAGACCCTGCATAGCCAAGAGCTGACCGGCTCGGCCGGCAGCGTGGGCCAGGTGCGCGAGGTGGCCGCCAAGCTGCAGGACGCCTGCAAGGCCCGCGGCGTGCCCTGCATCCTGGTGGGCCATGTCACCAAGGACGGCAGCTTGGCCGGGCCGCGCGTGCTGGAGCACCTGGTGGATGTGGTGATGCAGTTCGAGTCCGCCGAGCAGTCTGGCCTGCGCACCCTGCGGGCGCTCAAGAACCGCTTTGGCAGCACCCAAGAGCTGGGCCTCTTCAGCATGGGCGAGGCCGGCCTGGCCGGGGTGGAGAACCCCAGCCAGCTCTTCTTGGGCGGCGGCGGCCTGGCCCTGGCCAGCCTGCAGGGCAGCCGGCCCATCTTGGCCGAGGTGCAGGCCCTGGTGGCCCCGGCCCACTTTGGCCAGCCCCAGCGCCAGTCCAGCGGGCTGGACCCCTACCGCTTGAGCCTGCTCTACGCGGTGATGGAGAAGCGCTGCGGCCTGGCGCTCTACAGCCAAGATGTCTTTGTCAGCGTGGCCGGCGGCTTGCGCATCACCGAGCCGGCCGCGGACCTGGCCGTGGCCCTGGCCGTGGCCATTGGCCTGCGCAGCCAGGCCGCGCCCCATGGGCTGGCCTGCTTTGGCGAGGTGGGCCTGGGCGGCGAGCTGAGGCCCGTGTCGCGGCCGGCCGACCGCCTGCGCGAGGCGGCCCGCCTGGGCTTCAAGCAGGCCATCTTCCCCCAGCCGGCCCGCGAGGCGGAGATGGCCGAATGCCGCAAGGCCGCGGGCAGCATGGCCTTGAAGCCGGTCAAAGACCTCTCCGAGGCCCTGAATGCGGCCTGAGCGCCCCTATGTTGGCGCGGTGCTGGTGGCGGGCGGCACCGGCAGCCGGCTCAAAGCCGGCCGCAACAAGGCCCGCGTGATGCTGGCCGGCCAGCCTTTGTTCATGCACAGCCTCAAGCTGCTGATGGCCGCGCCCTGCGTGGCCGAGGTCTGCCTGGTCTGCCATGCCGATGACCTGGACCTGCTCTTTGGCCAGCTGGCCCAGGCCGGGCCCTGGCCCAAGCCCCTGGCGCTGGCCGAGGGCGGGGCCGAGCGCCAGGACAGCGTGCGCGCCGGCGCCTTGGCCTTGCCCGGCCAGCCTGCCGTGCTGCTGGTGCATGACTCGGCCCGGCCCTTTGTGAGCGCCGCCCTGGTGGCGGCCTGCGCCCAGGCCGCCCGCCGGGGCGCCTGCGCCATCGCCGCCGCGCCGGTGAAGGACAGCATCAAGCGCCTGCGGGGGGGCAGGGTGGAGAGCCTGCCAAGGCAGGAGCTGTGGGCCGCCCAGACGCCCCAGGCCCTGCCGCTCAAGGCCTATCTCAAGGCCAGCGCGCGGGCCGTGGCCAAGGGCTGGCGCTTCACGGATGAGGCGGGCCTGGCCGGCAAAGCCGGCATCCCCGTGCGGCTGGTCAAGAGCGGGGATGAGAACTTCAAGGTCACCACGCCCCAAGACCTGGCCCTGGCGCGCCAGCTGCTCTCTGGGGCCAGGCGCAAGGGAGGCAAGGGATGAAGAGCCGCGTGGGCTTTGGCTACGACCTGCACCGCATCGTGGAGGGCCGGCGCTTCATGCTGGGCGGCCTGGAGGTGGAGGCCAAGGGCCGCGGCCTGGCGGGCCACAGCGATGCCGACGCCCTGCTGCACGCGCTCTGCGATGCCTTGCTGGGCGCCGCCGGCCTGGGCGACATAGGCCAGCTCTTCCCAGACACCGACCCGGCCTACAAGGATGCCGACAGCGCCCTGCTGCTCAAGGCCGTGCTTGCCAAGGTGCGCAGCACCGGCTGGGAGCTGGCCAATGCCGACATCACGGTGGTGGCCGAGCGGCCCAAGCTGGGGCCGCAGTTCCCGGCCATGCGCAAGCGCCTGGCCGGCCTGCTCAGCTGCTATGAGGACCAGGTGAATCATGAGGCCAAGACCAACGAGAGGATGGGCTACCTGGGCAGGGAAGAGGCCGTGGCCGTCTACTGCGTGGTGTGCCTGGAAAAGTGAGAATCGTGGATCCTTTACACCTCCACCCTCGCCGTGCCAGCCTTGAATCTGCATCTCCCTCCCCCTCTCCACTGTGGAGCCTGACCTCACCCCCACCCTCGCCGCGCCAGCCTTGAATCTGCATCTCCCTCCCCCTCTCCACTGTGGAGCCTGACCTCACCCCCACCCTCGCCGCGCCAGCCTTGAATCTGCATCTCCCTCCCCCTCTCCACTGTGGAGAGGGGGAGGGAGGGTTTCGGAGAGACAGGGCAGGGGTGAGGTCGGCAGGGGCGGATACCTTGGCTTTTAGGAGCCCATGACCCAAGTCCGCACACGCTTCGCGCCATCGCCCACCGGGCACTTGCATGTGGGCAACGCCCGCACCGCGCTGTTCAACTTTCTGCTGGCCAGGAACCTGGGCGGCGCTTTTGTGCTGCGGCTGGAGGACACCGACGCGGCCCGCAGCTCCAAGGAATCGGCCGAAAGCATCCTTGAGGACCTGCGCTGGCTGGGCCTGGGCTGGGACGAGGGCCCGGATGTGGGCGGGCCTTGCGGGCCCTATGCGCAGAGCGCGCGGCTGGGCCTGTACCGCCAGCAGGGCCTGGCGCTGGAGGCCAAGGGCCTGGCCTTCTGGTGCTTTGACCTGCCGGAGCAGATGGAGGCATGGAACGCCCGCCAGAACGAGCGCAAGCGCCAGGGCCTGGCGCGCGAGCCGCACCCGGACCAGTCCCTGGATGAGGCCGGCCGCGCGGCGCGCCTGGCCCTGGGCCTCAAGCCCGCCCTGCGCCTCATCCGGCCCGAGTCCACGGGCCGACCGCGCAAGCTGGTGCCGTGGTGGGCGCGGG
>CAYXCT010000126.1:4996-6523 GCA_964463435.1 uncultured bacterium
AGTATCCGTCCTTGTCGCGCAGGCAGCCGTCGCCGGTGAAGTATTTACCGGGGTACTGGGTGAAGTAGGTGCTGCGGAAGCGGCTGTGATCGCCCCAGACCGTGCGGGCCTGGCCCGGCCAGGGCAACCGGGCGCGGTGGTCTTTGACGACCTCTTCCACTCGAGCATCGCCACCCCCCTCTCTGAGCTGGGCGACTTCACCCTGCTCAAGGGCGATGGCATGCCCAGCTACAACTTTGCCTGCGTGGTGGATGACCACCTGATGGGCATCACGCATGTGCTGCGCGGCGAGGACGGCATGAGCAACACCCCGCGCCAGGCCCTGCTCTACGAGGCCTTTGGGTGGCCCATGCCGGCCTTCGGCCACCTGGGCTTTGTGCTGGGCCCGGATGGCGCCAAGCTCTCCAAGAGCCATGGCTCCACCAGCGTGGCCGAATTCCGGGCCCAGGGGCACCTGCCCCAGGCCCTGGTCAATTATCTCGGGCTCTTGGGCTTGGGCGGCGCCGCGCGCCACCAGGGCAGCGAGGCTTTCAGCCTGGCCCAGATGATCCAGGCCTTCAGCCTGCGCGACGTGGTGGCCACCTCCAGCATCTTCGACTTTGGCAAGCTGGGCTTCTTGGGCGGCCACTGGATGCGCAGCCTGCCCCTGGACGAAGTGGCCCGCCTGGCAGAGCCGCTTCTCGCGGCCCGCGGCCTGAGCCTGGCCGCGGAGCGCGCCGGCCTGGTGGTGGACCTGGCCCGCCAGGGCGCGCAGACCCTGGCCGCGCTGGCAGACGAGGCCGCTAGCCTGGCAGGCCGGCCCGACCTGGCGCAAGATCCGGCCCGCGGCCTGCTGGCCCAGCCCGGCGCCCGGCCCAGCCTGGCGGCGCTGCTGGCCAGCCTGCCGCAAGATTGGGGCGATGCCGAGGCCCTGAAAGCCGCGCTCAAGCAGGCCCAGATGGCCAGCGGCTTCAAGGGCAAGGATTTCTTCATGCCCCTGCGCGCGGCCCTCACTGGCGCTGAGCACGGGCCTGACCTAGCCCGCGTGCTGATGGCGCTGGGAAGGGAAGAGGCAGTGGAAAGGATCAAGAAGGGGCTGCAAGCGTGCGAGCCTTGAACCGGCAATAACCCTCTCCGACCTCACCTCCTCCCTCATCGCGTTAGCCTGGGATCAGCGCCGCTCTCTCCGACCTCACCTCCACCCTCATCGTGAAAGCCTGGAATCAGCATCTCCCTCCCCCTCTCCACTGTGGAGAGGGGGAGGGAGGGTTCAGGGCTGACAGGGCAGGGGTGAGGTCAGCGAAGGGGCTGGTTTCAAGGCGCGCACGATAGGGTTTGTGGTGAGGTCATAAGGATCCCCATGCCTCAGCAAAGACTGGTCTACGGCAAGCACACGGTGCTCGACCTGCTGGAGGGCGGCACGGTGCGCTTGGACAAGGTGGTGGCTGCCAAGAACATGCAGAAGGCCGACTTGGACAAGGTGCAGGCCCTGGCCGCGGCTGCCAAGCTGCCGGTGGAGCTGCAGCCCGAGGCCTGGTTCCACAAGCA
>CAYXCT010000127.1:0-6514 GCA_964463435.1 uncultured bacterium
CATCATGATCTGGGTGCTGCCGGCCAGCATGGGATCCACCGCGGCCAGCTCAGCCTGCAGCTTGGTGTTGAAGGTGGCGCGGTCGAGCGTGTGCGGGGTGTAGTATTTGGTCACCTTGGGAAGCAAGGTCTTCTGCTTGACGATCTCAGCGGCCTTGCCAAAGTAGAGGATGTTGCCCTGCAGGTCGTAGTTCATGTCAATGGGGCCCAGCAGGTTGCCCAGGATGCGCGCGAGCGGCAGCTTCTCGACCCGCACGGTCACCAAGTTCGCCGGCGGGGCCAAGGCCAGCATGCTAGGGCCTTGGAAGGTCTCAAAGCCGGCCTGGTTGCAGATGGAGTTGATGGTGCCCACCAGATCCGCGCTCTGCACATCCAGCGAGATGAGGGTGTTGAGGTCGCCGCGCTTGGATTCCGCCGCCTCGGCCGGGTCAGGCTGGGGCTTCTCCACCGAGACCACCAGCTGGTTCTGATCGCGGTTGATGGTGAAGGGCGAAGCCTGGCGCAGGTCCACCTCCACCAGCACCTGGGGCAAGCCCTCGCGGTTGACAGCGCGCGCCTGCACGGCGCTGACAGCGCTGTCGCTGAGCTGGGCGCCGGCCCAAGCCAGCGATCCATTGAGGATGGCCAGCACCACCTTGCGGCCGTCCTGCTGCTGCGAGACCTTGTACTTCACCGGGCCATCGGTGGTGATGACCACCTGGCTATGCTCCTCATCCTGATCCTGCAGCGCCACATCCACCACGCGGTAGGTGAGCCCGGCGCTGGCGGGCGCCAGGGCGGCAGCTTCCGGCTTCTCCGCCGCAGGCTTGGCCGCCTGGGCCACGGAAGGCTCAGCCTGGGCCTGGGCCTTGTCCACAGGCTTGGCAGGCCCGGCCGGGCCCAGGTCCAAGGTGAAGCCCTTGGCCGTGGCCACCGGCTTTCTGGCCTTCTGCGCTGACTTCAGGTCCACCACCAGCCAGGCGTCCTGGCCGTGCTGGCCGGGCCGGATGCGCTCGACCTTGCCCTTGCCCACCGCCAAGATGGCCTGGCTGGCGAGCTTGGCGTTGAGCACTTCGACCAGCCACTTGTTGGGGCTGGCCGACACCTTGACCTTGGGCGCGCCGTCCATGTCGGCCTGCAGGACCAGCCGACCGCCCTTCTCAAGGACCTTGACGGCCTTGATGTTGAGCTGCGAGGCTGCCAAAAGGCTGGCGGCCAGGGCCAAGCCTGCCAGCAGGGCCAGGCCGCCAGCCCAAGGGCGCTGGATGAGGGTTCGGATGCGGGTGCTCAAGGCACTCCTTTCCGGGACGGGTGACGTCCCACGCAGGGCATGGCCGGGAGCCGGCCTGTCAGCGATGGTTCAGGAACAGGGTGTAGGTGATGCGGTCCTCGTCCTGCTTCAGGACGACCCGCCGGCTGTCTAGGATGCGGCCGGTCACGCCGTTGACCGCATGAGTGCGGTCATAGAAGAGCTTTCCGCCCTTGAAGGTGAGCGTGGGCTGCGTGCCGCCCCCTTGGCGGAACATGGCCACCTGGTGCGGGCCGAATTGAACCATGCCCACCAGCGCTATCTGCCGGATGAGGACCGTGGACGGGTCCTGCTGCAGGCGCCGGAATTGCGGGGCCACGAAGGGATCCTTGCGGCCGCGCGCGGAATAGGCTGTCTGCGGCTTCACCGAGAGCGCCCGGTCATCGCTGGTGACGCTGTCCTTGAGGTCGCTGCCAGCCCTCTCCATGGCGCCCAGGGCCGCGGCCAGGGCCAGCAGGCCCATGCCGATGAGGGTGCTGCGGCGGCTCACGGCTTGCCTCCATCAGCGGCGCTGTAGCTCTTCACGACCAGCTCTGAATGCACGGTGGCGTCATGGCCCATGGGGTCTTTGCCGCTCAAGTGCATGTCGGTCAGCACCATCATGCGGCGCTGGCTGTTGACCGCGTTCAAGAATTCGCCCAGGGCATGGTAGTCGCAATCCATGCTGATGGTGGCCCTGGATTCGTTGAAGCCCGGGTAGTCCTTGGAGACCGCGGGCTTCTCCGTCTTAATCTGCCCATGGAAGATCTTGGCCCCCTGGCCAATGCGCATGAAGGTGCGCTGGCTCTCATCGTAGTCCATCTTGGGGTCCAGGCGGGAAGTGACGAAATCCAAGCCCCGGCGCACGTTCTCAGCCTCGGCCAGGAACTTGTCATATTGCATCTTCTTCTGCTTGGCCTCCTCCAAGGTGGCCTTGTCCTGCTCCAAAGCCTCCTTCTCAGAGCTCACCTGCGCCTTGAGGGGCTGGAAAAGGAAAGCCCAGCTCAGGTAGCCCAGCAGGGCCGCCAGGCCGGCGGCGGCGGCCAACACGATGATCCTCTGGCGCTTCATTCAGCCCCCGTATTCAAAGCTGATGGTGAACCCGTAGTAGGTCTCGCCCAAGACAGTCCCCGGCGTGGCCGGGGCATCCAAGCTCAGGTTCTTGAAGCCCTGGCCCTCCAGGGCCATGTAGAATTTGGAGACGTCATCCGGGGTCATGGCATTGCCCTTGACCGTCACCTTGATGGCCCCTTTGTCGCTGGCCTCATTGACATCCGTGAGAAAAGCGTTGTCCGGCACCAGGTCGGGCAGCATGTCAAGCAGCTTGACATAAAAGACCTGCTTCTCGCGGAAGCGGTTGAGATTGGCCAGCTGGTCATGGAAGTTCTTGTCCTGCTTGGCGAACTCCTCCACATCGGCCACCATCTTCTTGAGCTCAGGCGAGTTCTTCTCCGCGTCAACGGCGGCGCGCTCCTTCTGGATGGCATGCAAGCCGCTCAAGCCCTGCTGGTAGAGGTAGAGGATGCCGCCCACCACCAGCGCCAGGGCCAGGGAGGCCAGGATGATGTCGGTCTTGAGGCCCTCGGCATTGCGGACCTTCTCAGGGAGCAGGTTGATGCGGATCATGAGCCGGCCCTCCGCAGGGCAAGGCCCACGCTCACGGCCAGGGCGGGCGCGTTCTCGCGCAAAGCCTCCATGTCAGCCTCGCCCAGGTTGACGCGGATCTGGCTGAAGGGGTCCGACCTCTCCACCGGCACGCCCAGCTTGTCGGAGAGGAACTTGTCCAGGTTCTTGAGCCGGGCGCTGCCTCCCGAGAGCAGCACCTTGGAGATGGGGCGGCCCTTGATGGAGTTCTCATAGAAGTCGAAGGAGCGCTTGAGCTCGGAGAGGATCTTGTTGAGCACCGGGGTGATGGCCTCGCTGATGCGGCTGGAGCGGTCCTCCTTGTCGGGCATGCGCGAGAGGTTGATCTCATCGCTCTCGATCACGATGGTGCCCTGCTGCTTCTTGAGCTCCTCGGCCTGCGAGAAGCTCAGGTTGAACTCGCGCTGGATCTCCTTGGTGAACTGGTTGCCCGCCACCGCGAAGTCGCGCGTCAGGTGCGAGATGCCGTCCTCCACCACGTTGATGGTGGTGATCTTGGCGCCAACGTTGATGAGGGCCACGGTCTCGCCCAGCTCCTTGCCGTGGTTGGCCTCGTAGGCGTTCTCCATGGCGAAGGAATCCACATCGATGACCGCCGGCTTGAGCCCGGCCAGCTTGAGGATGCGGATGTGCTGGTCGATGAGCTCCTCCTTGGCGGCCACCAGGAGCACCTCCAGCTTCTTCTCCTTCTCGTCCGCCGCCTCGCCCAGGATGTGGAAGTCGACCACCACCTGGTCGATGGGCAGGGGGATGTGCTGCTCGGCCTCATAGCTGATGACGTTGCGCAGCTCCTCCTCGGTCATGAAGGGCAGCTTGACGTAGCGCACGATCACCGAATCGCCCGAGACCGCCGTGGCCACCCGCTTGTTGGAGACCTTGCGGGCCTTGAAGAGCTTCTTGAGCCCTTCGGAGAGCACGGTCTCCTTGAGGTCGGGATCCAGCTCCTCCACCGCCTCGCCAGAGACCTCCTGGATGGCATACTTGACCAGCTGCCAGCCCTTGCTGGTGGACTTGAGCTGAACCAGCTTGAAGCTGTTGCTGCCGATGTCCAGGCCGACCACGTTTTTGGAGAAGAGTCCCATGGGATCCCAGAGGGAAATGCCGCCTCAAGCGAGGCTTGCGGCCTTCAAGAGCAGATGCGCGCCAGAGAGGATGCCGCCCGCCGCCAGGCAGGGCCCGAAGGGCAGGGCGTCCCGGCCCTTGCCGCGGCCCAGCAGGAGCACCCAAGCCCCGGCCAAACCGCCGATCAGCGAGGCTAGCAGCAGGGCTTCCAAGCCGTGCCGCAGGCCCAGAAAGCCGCCCATGGCAGCCATCAGCTTCACATCGCCCCAGCCCATGGCCTCGCGGCCATAGGCCCGGGAGCCAGCCCAGGCCACCAGCGCCAGCGCCCCGCCGCAAGCCAGGCTGCCCAGGGCAGAGCCGAAGCGCCCGCCGAGCAGGCCGGGGAACAATACTGAGACCAGCAGGCCTGCCACAATCATGGGCAGGGTGAAGGCGTCATAGAGCCTGTGGGTCTCCGCGTCCAGCAGGGCCAGCAAGCCCAGCAGGGTGAAGAAGAGCAGATACACCAGGGAAACCGGGCCCCAGCCGAAGCAGAGCGCCTGGGCCGCGAACAGGACGCCGAATGCCGCCTCCACCAGCGGATAGGTGAGCGGGATGAAGACTCTGCAATCGCGGCAGCGGCCGCCTGCGATCAGCCAACCCAGCACCGGCACATTCAGCCAGAACGGGATGGGGCGATGGCAGCGCGGGCAATTTGACGGCGTATAAACCAAGTCCTGCCTCTTGGGAAAACGCGCGACCACTACGTTGAAAAAGCTTCCCAACGTAGATCCCAAAAGGAAGAAAAAGATTAATCGCATTATCATGGCATAAGTTAGTAAGCTGTTAATAACTTGTGCTAAATTTAGCAAAACAAGTTACCAGTGTCAATGATTTTCCTTCTCATTTGCCGCCCACCATGTCGCCCAGGCTGAACATGGGCATGAACATGGCAATCACGATGAAGCCAATGGTTCCGCCTAGAAAAACGATGATGATGGGCTCGAGAATTGAACTCAAGCCTTCCACGGCAGTATCCACCTCAGTCTCATAGAAGTCGGCCGCGCGCATCAGCATCTCATCGATCTTGCCGGTCTCCTCGCCCACCGACACCATCTGCACCACCATGGGCGGGAAAACCCCGTTCTTCTTCAAAGGCTCGGTGATGCCCTGGCCTTCGCGGATGCTGGCCCGGGCGGTCAAGATCACGTCCTCCACCACCTTGTTGCCCGCGGTCTTGGCCACCGTGTCCAGGGCCTCGAGGATGGGCACGCCCGACTTGAGCAGGGTGCCCAGGGTGCGCGCGAACTTGGCCACCGAGGACTTTTTGATGAGGTCGCCGAAGACCGGGATCTTGAGCATGCCGGCATCGATCATGAAGGCGCCCTTGGCGGTGGATCCCACCACCTTGAAGGCCACCACCGCGCCCACCGCCCCGGCGATGACCGCCCACCAGAAGTGCTGGAAGAACTTTGAGATGGCCAAGAGCAGCAGGGTGGGGCCCGGCAGGCTGGCGCCGAAGCTGTCAAAGACGTCCTTGAAGGTGGGCACCACCTTGACCATCAGAAAGATCACCACGCCCACGGCCACGCTCATCACCACCATGGGGTACATCATGGCCGACTTGATCTTGCGGCGCAGGGCGTCGTTCTTCTCCATGTAGATGGAGAGCCGCTCCAGGATGACATCCAGCACGCCGCCCAGCTCGCCGGAGCGGATCATGTTGACATAGAGCTCGTCAAAGACCTGGGGGAAGCGGCCCATGGAATCGGAGAGGTTGCCGCCGCTGCCGATGTCATCCTTGAGCGACTGGATGATCTTCTTGAAGGCCGCGTTGGGGGTCTGCTCGCCGATGATGGAGAGGGCCTGCAGCACGGGCAGGCCGGCATTGATCATGGTGGCGAACTGGCGCGAGAAGATGGAGATGTCGGTGATGCTCACGCCGGGCCCCATCAGCCGCTTGATGGCGGCGAAGGGGTTGAAGCCGGCCTTGAGCGTGAGGGCCGCCACCTGGATCTTCTGGCCGCGCAGCCGGTTCATGGCGGCCGCCTCATTCTCAGCCGAGATGCTCCCGCTGACGCTCTTGCCTTGGGCGTTCTTGCCGCTGTACTTGTAATTGGGCATGCGGCCCCTCCTTGTCAGCCCTTGACCAGGCGCTGCAGGTCCTTGGCGTCCGTGGTGCGCGAGAAGATCTCGGCATGGGTCACCAGCTGCTTGCGGAACAGGTCATACAGCGACTGGTTCATGGTCTGCATGCCGTATTCCGTCCCGGTCTGGATCTGGGTGTAGATCTGGTGCACCTTCTCCTCGCGTATGAGGTTGCGCACCGCGGGGGTCACCATCAGCACCTCCAGCGACAGCACGCGGCCCGAGGTGTAGGCCTTGGGGAGCAGCTGCTGGCACATCACGGCCTGCAGCACGAAGCTGAGCTGGGCGCGCACCTGCTGCTGCTGCGCCGAGGGGAACACGTCGATGATGCGGTTGACCGCCTGCACCGCGTCCGGCGTGTGCAGGGTGGCGAAGACCAAGTGGCCCGTCTCGGCGATGGTCAGCGCCGCGGAGA
>CAYXCT010000128.1:0-6446 GCA_964463435.1 uncultured bacterium
GAGCTGTCCTCGGGCTCGAACCACTCAAAGCGGGGGCGGGTGTGGTTGCTCCAGGCCCCGCGCTCGGGGTGGGTGGGGCAGAAGAGGCGCGGCGGCAGCGCGGTGGTGTCGATGCGCAGCTTGTAGTGGGCGGCCTGGCGGCCCACGTTGCCGGCGCGGTCCTGGGTCACGATGTGGAAGAACCACACCCCATCGGCGCGCGGCGGCATGACCAGCCGGTTCTCGGTGGTGCGGGTGCCGGAGCTGGCGGTGGGCACGCTGTCCGGCTCCTGGTCCACCAGGTAGAAGTAGCTGACCACCCCCGAGAGGTCCTCGGGGGCCTCCCAGGCCATCTCCACCGTGCTCTGGCGGCTCCATTCATCGTTGGCGGGATGGCTGGGCGAATGCAGGGCCGGCGGCAGGGCCTGGGTGTCGATGCGCACGCTGCAATGGGCCGCCTGCTGGCCCACGTTGCCGGCCGCGTCGCGGCAGGCGACGTGCAGGGTCCAGATGCCGTCAGCCAAGCCGCTCACCTCGATGCTGCGCTCGGCGGTGAAGGTCCCCCGCTCCGGGCCGGGCAGGGTCTGGCGGTCGCGGTCCAGCACATAGTAGAAGCCCACGATGCCGGAGAGGTCCTCGGGCGGGGTGAGCTCGAAGCGCGCTCGGCTGCTGGAGACCCATTCGCCGCTGGGATGGCTGGGCGAGGCGACCTCGGGCGCTGAGGCCCAGGTGTCGATGCGGATGGGGTAGTGGGCGGCCTCCTGGCCGATGTTGCCAGCCTGGTCCTGGGTGACGGCATGGAACCACCACACCCCGTCCGCCTTGCCCGAGAAGCTGGCCGAGGTGGAGAGGGTGAAGGTGCCGCTGTGCTGGTTGGGCACGGTGTCTGGCCGCTGGTCCAGCAGGATCCAGGTGCCCGCCACGCCGGAGGCGTCCTGGGGCGGCACCCAGCTCATCTGGATCTGCCCGCTGTTGACCCAGCGCTCATGGTCGGGATGGGTGCTGGACTGCAAAGTGGGAGGGTCTGCGCGGCGGTCCAGCCGCACGCGGTAGTGGGCTGCCAGGCGGCCCACATTGCCCGCCTGGTCGGCGCTCACCACATGCAGCCACCAGTCGCCATCCTGGGCCAGCTCGGCCGAGAAGCGCGGCTCCTCGGTCCAGGTGGCGCTCTCCGGCCTGGGCAGGGTGTCGGCCTGCTGGTCCAGGCAGAGGTAATAGCCGGTGATGCCCGAGAGGTCGGCCGGGGCCTCCCAGGCCCATTCCACGCGCGCCTTGCTGGTCCAGCCGCTCTCCACCGGATGGCTGGATGACTGCAGCAGGGGCGGCGGGGCCTGGGTGTCCACCCGCAGGCGGAAATGCACGGCCTGGGTGCCGGTGTTGCCGGCGCGGTCCTCGGCCAGCAGGTGAAACCACCATTCGCCGTCCGCCAGGCCGTCGAAGGAGGCGGAGCGCTCCTGGGTGCTGGCCACCCCTTCGCGCCCAGGCAGGGGCAGGGTGTCGGGCGCGCGGTCCAGGCAGTGGTGGAAGCGGGCGATGCCCTCGGGCGGGGTCCAGCTCAGCAGGGCCTTGGGCTGGCTGTACCAGCGCTCAGTGTCAGGATGGGTGGGCGAGCTCACCTGGGCCATGTCGGCCGCGCCGGTGGCAAAGGTGAGCAGCTCGCTCAAAGCCGCGGAGCTGCCATCCCCTCCCCGGCTGACGGCCTGCAGGCGGTAGAGGGTGAGGCTCTTCAGATAGCTCAAGGCCACCCGGTGCTCGGTGCGCAGGCTCTCAAGATGGACGCGGGAATCGAAGGACTCTCCCGGCCCGTAGAGCACCAGGCTGTCGCTGGGCCGGTCGGTCTTCCAGGTGACCAGGGCGGACTGGCTGCTCACCTCGCTGACCTTCAGGTCGCTGATGAGCGGGGGCAGGGTCTCGGCGAAGGTGGAGCGGTAGAGGCGGCCGCGGCCCTCGGTGCCGGCATAGAGGCGGCCCTCGAAGGATTCCAGGGCCCGCACGCCCTCCTCCTCGAAGAGCCGCGCCAGGCTGAAGGTCTCGCCATCGTGGCTGCGGTAGAGCCGGCCGCCGCCGCCCGTGCCCAGCCACAGGCTCTTGGCGAAGACCGTCATGCAGTAGAAGTTGGGGTCGCGGCTCTCAAAGACCTTCTCCCAGCCCACGCCATCGCTGGTCCTGAAGACCATGCCCCCGCCCGCCTTGCTGGTGGCGGCATAGAGCTGCCCCTCAAAGACGCAAAAGGCGCGCACAAAGGTCTGGCGCGAGTCGTAGGCCAGGTGCCAGGCCACGCCATCCGGGCTGGCGTAGATCTGGCCGCCTGGATAGGTGCCCATGTAGAGGTCGCCGTTGAACTCGGCCAGCGCGGTCAGCGCGGTCTCGGGCGAGCGGTGCACCAGGCTCCAATGGGTGCCGGTGAAGGAGAAGAGCTTGCCGGTGGCGCTGGTGCCGGCATAGAGGCGGTTCTTGAAGGCAGCCAGGCTGTGGACGCGGGCCTCGCCCGTGGCATAGGCGATCTCCCAGTTGATGCCATCCACGCTCTGGTAGATGCCGCCCGAGGCGCTGGTGCCGGCATAGAGCCGTGGCGCGCCGCCGCCGGCGAAGCTGGCCAGGCAGTAGACCTGGGGGGTGAAATCGACCAGGTCCTCCCCTTCCTCCTCCTCCTCCTCGCCGCGGCGGGAGGCCTGGGGCGCCGGGGCGGCGCCGGCCAGGGCAGCGCGCTGCCAGGTGCCAAAGCCCCCGGTGGCGCTGGAGAAGGCGCCGTCCTTGTTGCTGCCGCCCACCAGGCGGCCGTAGAAGGCCGCGAGCGCGTTCAGGTTGGGATGGGCCGGGTCCTCCAGCACCACCTCAAAATCAGCGCTGCCAGCCTGGCGCAGGTGGTGGCGGGCCGCCTCGCCCAGGTTGCGCAGGGCCTCGGCCCGGCTGCGGCCATAGGCCGTGCAGCCAGGCAAGGAGGGGCAGACAGCCACAATCAGGCCATCATCCCTCTGCTCCAGGCTCACCGGGAAGGGCAGGTCCATCTCCTTCTGGACCTTCTTGTTGTTGAAGAGGCCGAACATCTTGCTTGGACGCTCCATTCTGCGGGTGGCATGCGATTGGCCAGTTTAACACGGCCAAGAAAGCAACGGCAAGCCTCCCCAACAAAAAGCCCCTGGCTGGCTGGCCAGGGGCTTGGAAGAGCTCGCTATGCCTTCAGGGCAGCGGCGGCAGCGCTGGGGGCGCTCCGGGCAAGGGCGGCAGGGCCGGGGCTGCGCTAGCCGGCTTGGCCGCGGGCGCGGCGCTGGGGAGCGGGGGCAGGGCCGGGGCAGCCGGCTTGGCTGCTGGCGCGGCGCTGGGGAGCGGGGGCAAGGCCGGAGCGGCGGCCGGCTTGGCCGCTGGCGCCACGCTGGGCACAGGCGGCAGGGCCGGGGCTGCCGGGGCTGATTGCATGCTGCCCCCAGGCCTCGGCACGATGCCAACGATGACCGACTTGGCGCTCTCGCCCGAAGGCCCGCCCGGCCCGGCCGGCTTGGAGACCGCCGACACGTAGAAGTAGGTGGTGACCCCGTTGTAGAGCGAGCCCACGTGCTGGCTGGTGGTCTTGAGCGGCAGCTTGTTCAGCTTGTACCAGGGGCCGGCCGGCTTGTAGGCCATGTAGAGGTTGTAGCCCTGCACATCATCGGTGTTGGGCCGCCAGTAGATCTGCGCGCTGCGGTCGCCCGCCACGGCCTGCACGCCCTGGGCCTGAGCAGCCTTGGGCGCGGTGGGGGTGGGGCGCGGCTTGCCGCCAAAGATGCCAGAGACCGCGATGCGCTGCGAGACGCCCAGGTCGCCATAGGGCACAAAGGCGTAATCCAGGCTGACCACCGCGCCGATGAAATCAAAGCTGTAGCCGCCGCCCGCGGTGAGCCCGGCCGTGGTGCCCAGGTCATCCGGATAGCGGTAGCCCACGCGCAAAGCGCCGGCGTTGTTGCCGAACCAGCGCTTGTACTCCATGCCCACATTGGCGTCCACGGGCTGGCCCGCCGGCGAGATGGGCAGCACGATGTCTAAGCCAAGGTTCAGGTCATCGACCGGGTAATAGCTGGGGCTGAAGGGGTGGTCGATCTTGTAGCCCAAGCCGGTTCGCAGCTGCATGGGCAGGGGCCCATCCAGGGGCGACACGCCCACATTCTGCAGCACCAAGCCCGCGCCGATGCCCGGCATCAACGGGCTGTTGATGAACATGCCCATATCAGCGGCAAAGCCATTGCCGTTCTTGTCATCCAGCTCCTCGTGCATGTACTTGGCCGTGGCGCCCAGGGAGAAGCTCTTGGTGGCCTGCCAGGCATAGGAGAGGCCGAAGACCGAGGCTGAATAGCCGAATTGGAAGTTGTGATCCCAATAGGCCTGGCTGAACCCCAGGGGGTCGGTGCCGGTATAGCCGCCGGGATAGTCCACGGTGTCGGCCACGTTGGAGACCGAGCGCTGGACATTGTCCATGTTCACATTGGTGTAGCTGATGCCCACCGTGCCCCAGACATCGATGCCCAGATTCTCGGCCGGAGCGGCCACGGCCAGGTGCTCGTAATTGATGCCGCCAAAGCCCTGCATGTGCATGAAGCTGGCCGCGGTGCCATCCACCTGGGTCAAGCCGGCCGGGTTGTAGTACATGGCCTCGGTGTCGTCCGCGATGCCGCTGAAGGCCTCGCCCATGCCTGTGGCGCGGGCGCCCATGGGTATCTGAAGGTAGGGCGCCGCTGTGGAGCCGCCCGCGTCATAGCTCATCAAGGGCTGGCCCAACAAGCCCAGCGCCAGGGCCACAACTGCGGACAAGAGGAATCGCTTCATGCAAGCCTCGAGAAGATCCGTGCCCGGAAGATGCTACTGCCTGATCACGCCGATGCGGTAGACATTGCTGTCGCCAGAGACCACCAAGAAGTAGATGCCGCTGACCACCAGCACGCCGTTCTGATTGCGGCCATCCCAGCCCGTGGAGGAGCCGCCGGAGATCTCCGCGCTGGTGAAGCTGCGCACCTTGCGGCCCACCATGTCATAGATGGTGACCGTGGAATTGGCATAATTGGAATTGGGCTTGATGTGGAAGACCTCGCCAGGCCGGTCAGGATGGAAGGGATTGGGGTAGAGGTAGGAGATCTTGGGCACAGGCGTGGGCACCAAGGTGGGCGAAGTTGTGGGCGAGCCCGTGGGGCTGAAAGTGGGCGTCGCGGTCACCGTGAGCGTGGGCGTGATGGTGGAGGTGCCGATCGGTGCGACCGTGCGCGTGTCCGTGAAAGTGACCGAGACAGTGGAGGTCTGCGAGGGCGTGGGGGTCTGCGAAGGCGTGAAGCTGACGGTAGGGCTCCAATTGGGGGTGGGCGTGCTGCTGGGCTGGGCGCAAGCCACGGACACATTCTCCTGGCCGACGCCCGTGGCAGCGGAAAGCGGCGACTGGTTGCCCAAGGTGTCCACCACCACGATGCGGTAATAATAGACCTGGCCCAAGGACACAGTGGTGTCATTGGTATTGGTCCCGCTCAGCGTTGCCACCGAGAGCACCCCTGGCCCGCCCACAACATAGGGAGCGTAGGTGGCGCGATACACGATGTAGCTCTGAATGCCGTTGCAGCCGGTCGAGGTGACCTGGTCCCAGCTGACCTCAATGCCCCCATTGCAGCCCGTGGCAGACACATTGGCCGGGGTGGGCACGGGCAGGACTGGGGCTGTCAGGGTGGCTGAGATCTGCGTGGCTGCGCTGAGCAGGGCCTCGTCAACGCCGGCAGCGCTGCCAAACTTGGTGGTCACTTCCACGGCAGCAGGGTCTGAGCTTGAATTGGCCACCATCAGGGTGTTGTTGATGCCGGCCGCGATGGTGTCATAGACCAGCACCTTGTAATAGTAGGTCCCGCTGGAAAGCCCGGTGTCCACCCAGCTGGTGATTGTGGTGGAAGTGGTGTAGCCCGCGCTCTTCCAGGTGGCCTGGTCCGTGCTGCGGTAGATGTGGTAGCCCGCGGCCGGATAGGTGCCGCCGTTGGATATCAGCGTGCCCAAGCTGATCGTGATGGAGCTACCGCAGCTCGAGCTGGCGCTGGCATTGGCATCCGGCCCATTGGGGATGGTGATGTAGCTGGCGTTGTCCGTTTCTAGCGTGTTGAGGGCCAGGTACAGGGTATAGGGCGAGGAGGTGCTGGGGAAATAGGGATTCAAGGTGATGGCGGGCTGCGAGCCCAGGGTGACGCCCAGGTTGCTCAAATAATTGAGCGATATGCTGAAGCTGCGCCAGTCAGTGTCATTGCCCTTGGGGCTGGTGGTAGGAGTCAGGTTGCTGGAGGCGAAGACCACCCCGCCCACGCCCAGCTTGATGGCAGCCAGGGCGCCCAGGGTGTCATTGATGGCATAATGGTAGGTGAGCATATCATTACCGCTGGCGGTGTAATTCGCCAAGGTGACGACCTGGGTGCCATCGGAGAACGGGATATAAAAGTAGGAACTCAGGCCCCCGTAGCCCTTGAAAGGAGCAG
>CAYXCT010000129.1:0-6435 GCA_964463435.1 uncultured bacterium
CCCACCAGCTCTGCCTCGCCCACGCTCACCAGCACCCCCAGCAGCAGCGCTAGCCCCAGCGCGAGCGCCACGGCCACCCCTACGGCCAGCTCCAGCAGCACAGCGACGGCCAGCCCAAGCCCTACGGCCAGCGCCAGCAGCAGCGCCTCAGCCACCAGCACGGCCAGCCCAAGCGCCTCAGCCAGCAACACGGCCAGCGCGACCAGCACAGGCACCAGCAGCGTGACCGCCACGCCCAGCTTCACCCCCACGCTCACGGCCTCGCCTACGCCTTCGGCCACGGCGGAGCCTAGCGGCAGCCCCACCAGCACGGCCACGGCCACAGACACGACCACGGCTAGCCCCAGCTCCACAGCCACGCCCACCCCCACGGGCACAGCCGACTCAACCTTCACGGCTTCGCCCACGGCCTCGCCCAATGCCAAGAGCGGGCTCTCCATAGACCGGGTGGTGCCGGTGCCCAACCCCCAGCATGGCAAGAGCTTGAGCCTGCTGGTGCTGGTGCGCGGCAGGGCCGACAGCCTGAGCGTGCGGCTCTACAGCCAGGCCTTGAACGAGGTGGCCAGCTTCAAGGCGCCGGGCGGCAGCGGCTGGGTGGCCGTGAACAGCAGCCTGGCCAGCCTGCCCTCTGGCACCTACTTTGTCATCGTCACAGGCCAGGGCCAGGGCCAGACCAGCAAGGCCAAGGCTGTGACCATGCTGCGCCTGCCCTGAATCCCCTGCCCCGGCTAACAGAAAAGCCCTGCCAAATGGCAGGGCTTTTTGCTTTCTTTAGCTCGCGCTATCAGGCGGCCAGCTTATGCTCTGCTTTGTAAAGGTCAAGGCAGGTCTGCAGGTTCATCCAGAGCTCAGGGCTGGTCTTCAAGGCGCGGGCGAGCAAGATGGCGGTCTCTGCGCTCATGTCGCGCTTGCCATTGATGAGGGTGTTGACCCTCTGGATGGGCACGCCCATCTTGGCAGCCAGGGCCACTTGGCTCATGCCCATGGGCAGCAGGTACTCTTCCAGCAGCACCTCTCCGGGATGTGCCGGCTTGCGGTTCTTGGGGATCATGGTCGCCTTCCTAGCTGTGGTAATCGAGAATGCGGACCCCGGCTGCGCCCAGGCCCTTCCATTGAAAGATGATGCGATATTGGCTGTTGATGCGGATGCTGTGATAGCCGCTCAGATCGCCCTTAAGGGCTTCCAAATGGTTGCCAGGCGGGGATGCCAAGTCGCTCAGAGCTCCTGCCGCGTTGATGAAATCGAGCTTGCGGCTGGCAATGCCCCAGACAGGCTGCGGGATGGACCGCGCATGGCGGGTGTTCATGCCATGGAAGATATCTTCGGTGGTTTTATCCCCAAAGGATAAGAGCATGGCCATTTATACCCTATTAACAGATGATGTGCAAGAGGTATGCAGGCTTGCTCACCGACCGCCATTCCCTTGCCTTTGAGCATCTGCGGCCGCCGCTTTGGGCACCTCTCGCTCCCTACGGGCCCTCCATCATTGAGGTTGCTGCTGCGAAAGGCAAAAACGGCTTAAAATCGGTCATTTTCTTCGTGTCCCTGGCCCTGCCTAAGCCTTGGGGATGACATTCCCCTTCTCCGAGGTCCTTTATGCACGGCTTTCACGGCGGCCATGGCATTGCTGGCCTGCTGGTGCTGCTGCTGGTGATCGGCGCTGTGGCGCTGATCGTATCAGCCTGCAACAAGAGCAAGGATTAGCCAGCCAGCATCCTGCACAAGAAAAGCCCTCCCCGCTATCGGGAGGGCTTTTCTTGTGGCTGGCTCTCACTTCACCTTCGCCCTTGCCCCTTCTTCCAACTGCCTCACACGGGCCTCGCTGCGGCCCAAGAGCTTGGCCACTTGGGCTTGGGTCTTGGGCTGGCCGTCGTTCAGGCCCAGGCGCAGCTCCAAGATCTGGCGCTCCATGGGCTTCAGCTCTTTGAGCACAATGCGCAGGTGGGCGCGCTGGGCCTCCAGGGCCGCGCTGCTCTCATCCGCAACAGGCGCCTGCAGCAGGTCCTCAAATTTGGCGCCATCCTCGCCCAAAGGAGCATCCTTGCTGCGCAGCAGGGGCTGGCTGGCCAGGGCAAGGCGCACATCCTGCACTGCCAGGCCCGCGGCCTGGGCCAGCTCCTGATCGCTGGGCCTGCGGCCGAGCGCGCTGGCCAGGGCCTGCGCGCGGGCCTCCAGCTTCTTGGCCTGCTGGGCCAGGCGGCGGGGCGCCACCAGGTCCTTGTTGGTCTTGAGGCCAGACCTCACGGCGCGGGTGATGATGGTGCTGGCATAGGGCGCAAAAGGCCCCTTGGCCGGGTCCCAATGCCCGGCCGCGCTCACCAGCGCCTCCAGGGCCATGCCATAGGCATCGTGCTGGCGCAGCTTCTCCGGGTCGCGCTCGCCCGTTATCTGGCTGGCCAGGGCCCGCGCCAGGCCCAGGTGCTGCTCCACCAGGCTGTCGCCTCTGCTTTTGTTCGTGGCTTTGCCAGGCATGGCACCCTCAGCTGTTGTTGCGCCGCATCACTTCCAGCTCGCTCTCCCAGGCCTTCTTGAAAGCGGGCGGTCCCAGCACCTGGCAGTCGGGCCAGGCTTGCACTGCCAGGCGCGCCACCCACCTGGGCTGGCCAGACTGCATGCTGAAGCTCTGCGCCTTGCCGGCCAAAGCCGCTTTGAGCTGGGCCGGGCTCAGCCAGGCCGCGGCCACATGCGCGCGCGGCCCCTTGATCTTGAGCGTCACGCGCTGGTCCTTGGCCTCGGCCTGGTACACCGACAGGTCCCGCGCCCGCAGCTGCTCCACGCTGCCCAGCTGGCTGGGCCAGGGAAAGGCCGCCTCATCCGCGCGCAACTGGGCCATGTTCTGCGCCACAAAGCAGCGCAGGCCCTTGCCCGGCGCCGGGTCCCAGGCCAGCACGCGCCAAACGCCCTTGTCCTCGCGCACTGAGAGCGGCCAAACCATGCGGCACGCGCTGCCGCCGCGGTACACAAAGCTCAGGGGCTTGGCCTGCTCCATGGCGGCCAGCAGCAGCGCCACCTTGGCGCGCAGGGGCTCAGCCAGCCTGCCGCCGTAGCTCACCAGGCCCTGGGACGGCTCCACGCCCTCGCTGGCGGCTCGCAGGCGCTGGGCCAGGGCATCCAAGGCCTTGTGCTGGCCCGGCGTGAGCGCCAGGCGCCGCAGGGCCTGGCTGGCCAGCGCGGCATCGGCCTTGTGCAGCCGCGTCACGCGGCTGAGCAGCTCTGGGCCAGAGCTCTTGATGACCAGCCGCTTCTGGCTGTCGCGGGCCAGCAGCAGCGACAGGTTGAGCCGCTCCACGCCCAGGTCTTGGTGCACAGAGAGCAGGCGGCGCTGCACCCTGGCCACCTGCAAGGGCGTTATGCCAAAGCGGCGCTTCGCCTCGGCCAGGCTCAGCTCCCTGCTCTTGCCGCCGCTGGCAAGCAGGGCCAGCAGGCGGGCTGCGGTCATGGCCGGGGGCTTCAGCGCTGCCATGCTAGCGGCCCCCCAAAAAGGCGCAAAATCCCTGCCGCAGCTCTTGCGGTGCCAGGATGCGCACGCCAGCGCCGAACTGCAGCAAAAAGGCGTAGAAGCTGTCGGCGGACAGCACCGGGAACTCGGCGATCACGCTGCCATCCGGCTGGGTGTCAGTGATGGCCCAGGCATGCTCCTGCTGCGCGCGCCAGGCCTCGCTGGCCGCAAAGCAGACCTTGGCCTGGCGCTGGGTGAAGTAGCGCTCGCGGTTCTGCGAGAACCACTGGTCCCAGTTGGTGCCCTCGGGCGCTTCTTTGTAATCCGCATGGCTCAGGCGCAGGGCCTTGATCTTGGCCACGGTGAAGACCTTGGGAAAGCAGTCGCGGTGGCAGAGCGCGGCCAGATAGGCCTTGCCCCGGTAGAAGTCGATGCCATGCGGGCTGACCACGCGATGCTCCACCAAGCCTGTGCTGCTGCTGGGAAAGTCTATCTCCACGGCCTGGCCCCGGTTGGCGTACTCCACCAGGCGGGTTATGAGCGCGGTCTCTTTCTTGTCCTCAGCGCTCAAGGCCTCGGGCGCGTCCAGCGGCGCATGGAAAGCCAGCAAGCGCGACATTGCCAGCCGGGCCAGGGCTGGCATCTGGGCGCTGAGGCCCGGGTCTTGCAGGGCCTGGGCCAGGGCCTTGGCCTCAGCCGCGCTCAAGGCAAAGTCCGTGGCCACCAGCAGGCTGGGGTCTTCTGGCAGCAGCAGATAGCCCTCTTTGGTGCCCCGGCTGCGCGTCACCACGGCAAAGCCCTGGGCTTGCAGGGCCTCAATGTCGCGGTCGAACATCTTTTTGAGCGCTTCGCCTGCTTTTTCCGGCGGGTAAAAAGCCGCCAGCATGGCCTGCAATTCATCGCGCGTCAGCGCATCCCGCCGGTTCAAGAGCAGGGTGAGCAGGGCCACTTGGCGGGCTAGGTTGGAATTGGACAAGGCCATCCCCTTTTAAAATCCCTTGAGCACTGCCACTTCATCCAAGGGCCTGCGGGCGCTACGGAACTTGTTGATGGGGCGCTGGGACAAGCTCATAGCTGGTGCTGCGCCCGCCCTGTTCGCTGCGGGCAAGGACGCGGCGTTCCACCAAGTAAAGAATGTCTCTCAGGGCTGTGTCTTGCGAGCACTTGGCCAGCTTGGCGTACTTGGATGTCTTGAGCTTGCCTTCAAAGCCGTCAAGCAGGCGATTGAGCACCAAGCGCTGCCTGTCATTGATGGTGACGTCAGCGATGGCTTCCCAGAAGCGCGCCTTGGCTAAGACCGCAGCCAAGGTGGTTTGAGCGCCAGCAATGGCGCGAGCAAGGCACTCAAGGAACCACTCCAGCCAGGGTGTGATGTCCATGTCGCCCTGCTGCACCCTCTCTAGGATGTCATAGTAAGCTGCGCGCTCCTGCCGGATCTGCGCTGACATGCTGTAAAAGCGCTGCGGGCTGCTCTCAGAGCGCGCCAGGGCCAGGTCTGCGATGGCGCGCGCCATGCGGCCATTGCCATCGCCAAAGGGATGGATGGTCACGAACCAAAAGTGCGCCAGGCCAGCCTTCAAGACCGGGTCCATCCCGGCATCCGCATTGAACCAGCTCAAGAATGCGCTCATGTCCCCCGCAATGCGCTTTGCCGGGGGCGCTTGATAATGGACGCGCTCCTTGCCAAACGGGCCAGAGACAACTTGCATGGGGCCCGCCTTGTCGTCACGCCAAGCCCCTGCCCTTATCTTGGCCATGCCGCTGCGCCCAGTGGGAAAAAGGGACGCGTGCCAGGCGAAGAGCCTTTCATCGGTGAGCGGCTGGTCATAATGGCGGGTGGCATCCAGCATCATCTCAACAATGCCCTCGACATGGCGGTCTGCTGGCCTGAGCGCTCCTATGTCCATGCCCAGCCGGCGCGCAACTGAAGAGCGCACCTGCTGGGTATCCAGGCTCTCACCCTCTATCTCACTGCTCTTGAGCACGTCCACAGTGAGCGTTTGCAGGACCGCGTCTTGGCGCAGCTTAAAGCCCAGGGCTTCCATATTGCCCACAAGCCGCCCTTGCCGATGGCGAACATCAGCAAGAAGCGCTGCAATGCGATCGCGCTTCCAGGTGAACCGTGGCCAAGTGCTGCGCTCGTAGATGTACATAATGGCCTCCTGCGGCCATTATAGCCTGTATTCACCGCAGGCTGCAAGTATTCTCCGCAAAGTATGCGGTGAATACAGGCTGTAATCACCGCAAAACCATGGACTGTTGTGCCTTCGAGCCCTCAACCCCTTCAATACACCCAGGGCAGCAAGCGCCAGGTACGGGTCTTGTATTGGGCGTATTCAGCGCCGAAATGAGCCTCTAACATTGCCTCTTCAATGCCGATGCGCCTGAGCGTGGCGAGCAAGGGCAGGGCCAAAACCGCAAGGATGCTGGCCCAGTTCTCAAAGGCCAGCCCCAGGCCCAGCAGGCTCACCAGGCTGCCAAGGTAGGCGGGGTGGCGCACAAGGCGGTACAGCCCCTGCTGGACAATGCTGTGGCCCTCCACAATGGTCACCTGCACTGTGAAGCGCCGGCCCAGCGCGCGTATGGCCCAAAAGCGCAGGCCCACGCCGAGCACTATCAGCGCACAGCCCGCATAGCCTAAGCCAGGAGAAAGCCAGGCCAGCCCTGCGCCCTGGCGGGTATAAGGCACCCAATAGCGCAAGCTGGCAGCAGCCATGGTAGAAGCCATGATGCTGAACCAGAGCAGGTGCAGGCTTCCCTTGTCTTGCTCTTGCTGATCCGGGCTGTTGCGCCGGGTGGCAGAGACAAAGACCTCAAAGAGTATCCACAGCACGCAGAGGATGCGGAACAGGCTGTCTAAGTCGGGCATGGGGTCCTTTTAAAATCCTTTGAGCACTGCAGAAATTGTTGTAATCATGTGTTTTTCTTGTAATTGGGTGTAAACGGGTGTATCATTGGGTCATGATCAATTCAAGCACACTCCAAATAACACCCC
>CAYXCT010000130.1:0-6411 GCA_964463435.1 uncultured bacterium
CGGGACTGCGCTGAGCCCCAATGGCCAAGATGGCGGAGACGCCACTGGCGTGGATGGCGGCGGTGGTGGCGGCGGCGGATGGAACGGCAATGGCAGCGGCGTTGACACCTTGAACAACAGCACAGCCTTGACCGGCGGCAATGGCGGCAATGGCGGCCAGAACGGCGGTGGTGCGGATGGCGGCGGTGGCGGCGGAACTGGCGGCTATGGTGCCATTGTCACAGGAGATGGCACCTCGGTGAACGGCAGCACCATCACTGGTGGCAATGGCGGCAATGGCGGCGGTGGGAGTGAACTTTTTGGCGGCAATGGCGGGGATGGGGGCTTGGGGATCTTCTTCACTAGCACGCCGCTCAGCTTCACCAACACGGGCACCATCGCCGCTGGCGATGGTGGCACGGGCGGCGGGATGGCGGGGGCAGATATTGAAGGCTGCGACAATGGCAGCGGCGGAAATGGCGGCAGCGGCGTTGTCTTCCAGGGTGGGGCGGCTATTGAGAATGACGGCACCATCGCTGCCGGCAATGGGGGTGATGGCGGCAGCGGCTATGATGTCGGAAGCTATGGCGCCGGTGGCGGGGGAGGCACCGGCTTGTTCTTGACCAATGGCCCGGCCTGCCTCACCAACACCGGCAGCATCGCGGGTGGCTCGGGCGGCGTTGGCGGAGGCTCGGGCAGCGATGATGGCGGGGGGTGCACCGCGGCCAATGGCGGCACTGGCGGAAACGGGGTCTGGGCTTTGGGGTCGGTCGTTGTCAATAACAGCGGCAGCATCTTGGGCGGCGCCGGAGGCGCCGGAGGGTCGGGCTATGACCTCGTCGGCGGCAATGGCGGCACGGGCGGAACGGGGATTGCCACCTATACTGATGCCAGCCTCAACAACACGGGCAGCATCACGGGCGGCGCCGGTGGTGCCGGCGGTGGCACGAACGGCAACGATGGCTTTGGGTACAGCACTGGCGTCGGCGGCAATGGCGGCGATGGCGCGCTGATCGGCGGGCTTGGCGCTGTCAGCAACAGCGGCAGCATCGTGGGCGGCGCTGGCGGCGCTGGCGGGTCTGGCTATGACCTTGATTGCGGCAACGGCGGCAATGGTGGCGCAGGCATCCTTTTCAAATCAGATGCCAACCTCACCAATGCCAGCGATGGTGCTATCACGGGCGGCAATGGCGGCGCCGGCGGCGGGTCGGGGGACAATGCCAACGAGGAGTTCTCCACAGGCGCAGGTGGCGATGGCGGTGATGCCGTGAGCATCCAGGGCAATGGGCTCGTTGAGAATGACGGCCGCGCCCTTGCTGGCGCCGGCGGCGCGGGCGGCAACGGGGTCATCGTTGGCAGTTATGGCATGGGCGGAGCTGGGGGCAATGGCTTCACCTTCAGCGGCGCAGCCTGCCTGACCAACACCGGTAGCATCGCTGGCGGCGATGGCGGGGCCGGTGGCGGGTCGGCCAGCGATGATGGCGGAGGATACACTGCGGCTAGTGGCGGTTCGGGAGGCTTTGGTGTTGCGATCAACGGCCAGGGCCTAGTCTACAACAGCGGCAACATCGCTGCTGGCAATGGCGGAGCAGGAGGCTCTGGCTTTGACCTGTCTTGCGGAGCTGGCGGCAACGGCGGCGTCGGCGTCTATTTCAACACGGACGCCTGCCTCACCAACACTGGTGAAGCTGCCATCGCAGGCGGCGCAGGCGGCGCAGGCGGCGGTTCGGGCGACGATAATGGCAACAATTATCTTTCCACTGGCGCTGGCGGCAATGGCGGCGATGCAGTCAGCTTTCAAGGAAGCGGCGCTGCTGAGAATGACGGAAGCGTCATGGGCGGCAACGGTGGAGATGGTGGCGGCGGCTTTGAGGTCAGCACTTACGGCGTCGGTGGCGCAGGCGGCAATGGCTTCACCTTCAGCGGCGCTGCTTGCTTGACCAACACTGGCAGCATCGCAGGCGGCGCAGGCGGCGCTGGCGGCGGCTCGGGCGATGTTGAGGGATGGGGGAATTCTGCGGCCGATGGCGGCGCTGGCGGGGCTGGAGCCCTGGTGAGCGGGCTTGGGGCTGTGAGCAACAGCGGCGGCATCATAGGCGGCGCTGGTGGCGCTGGCGGCAGCGGCTGGGACCAGGCTGGCGGCGCTGGCGGCAATGGCGGCGCGGGCATCGCGTTCGGCACGGACGCCAGCCTCACCAACACCAGCTCCGGCATCATCGCTGGCGGCAGCGGGGGAGCCGGCGGCTCTTCTGGCCTCAATGACAACAAGGGCTACTCCACTGGCAATGGCGGCAATGGCGGCGATGCCGTGAGCTTCCAGGGCAATGCCGCGATCAACAATGCCGGCAGCCTCGCGGGCGGCAATGGCGGGGATGGCGGCAGCGGCTATGATGTCGACACACCTGACGGCAACCACTACGGGTCCGGCGGCGATGGCGGCAACGGCTTGATCGTCAATCCGGGCTTCTTTAGCACAGAGACCTTTGTCTTGTTCAGCCTCACCAACACCGGGAGCATCGCTGGCGGCAATGGCGGGGTCGGCGGCGGATCTGGCAGCAATGCTGGCGATGGGTATGACGCGGCCTACGGCGGAGGAGGAGGCGGCGGCGTCACCCTCTTTGCCTTGGGCAGCACCTTCAACACTGGCAGCATCGCGGGCGGCGCGGGCGGCAGCGGCGGCGGCGGCTATGACCTCTTCGGCGGCGCTGGCGGCTACGGCGGCTACGGCCTGGGCACCTTTGGCGACCTGAGCAGCACCGGCAGCATCACAGGCGGCGCTGGCGGCGCTGGCGGCGGCACAGAGGGCTTCTGGGGCGGGGGCTGTACTGGCGGCAGCGGCGGCCAGGGCGGCACGGCCGTGTACATTGAAGGTGACGGGGCCTACAACAGCGGCACCATACTCGGTGGCGCTGGCGGCGCTGGCGGCGGTGGCGCTGGCCTCTATGGCGGCGCTGGCGGCAATGGCGGCGCGGGCATAGAGTTTGACTCCGATGCCAGCCTCATCAACACAAACGCAAGCATCATCGTGGGCAGCATCACAGGTGGCGCAGGCGGTGATGGCGGCGGGTCTGGGGATATTGACAACAATGGCTGGTCCACGGGCAATGGCGGCAATGGCGGTGATGCGGTCATCTTCGAAGGCCTCGCCACAGCCAGCAATGATGGCAGCGTCACTGGCGGCAATGGCGGCGATGGTGGCAGCGGCTTTGATGTCGGCTCTTATGGGATTGGCGGCAATGGCGGCAATGGCTTTACCTTCAATGGCGATGTTGCCAGCCTCATCAACACCGGCAGCATCGCTGGCGGCAATGGCGGGGTCGGCGGCGGCTCGGGCAGCGATGATGGACAAGAGCAGACCACAGCTGCAGGAGGCAAAGGCGGCGCTGGTGTCATCGCCAACAATGGCTTTGTGAGCAACAGCGGCAGCATCTCTGCCGGCGCTGGCGGCGCTGGCGGCGCTGGATGGGACGTCATCAACGGGGCCGGCGGCGCTGGCGGATCAGGCATCCTATTCTATGCAGATGCCAGCCTCAGCAATACCAGCGAAGGCAGCATCACCGGCGGCGCAGGCGGCGCGGGCGGCGGCTCGGATATCGACCACACGGGCGGCTCCACAGGTGCCGGCGGCAATGGCGGCGATGCTGTGGTCTTCTCGGGCAGCGGCGCTGTGAGCAATGATGGCGGCATCACCGGCGGCGCTGGCGGCAATGGCGGCAGCGGCTATGATCTCTCTGTGTATGGCGCTGGCGGCAATGGCGGCAATGGCATCACTTTCAATGGCACTTTGGTGAATCTCACCAACACCGGGAGCATCGCTGGCGGCGCGGGCGGTGTTGGCGGCGGCTCGGGCAGCAATGATGGCTTGGGATACACGGCAGCTGATGGCGGCGCGGGCGGCATGGGCATCGCCAATGAAGGGGGCTACGGCACCATCACCAACAACGGCAGCATCAGCGGCGGCGCTGGCGGCGCTGGCGGCAGCGGCCTTGACCTGCAAGGCGGCGCAGGAGGCTCGGGGGGCATCGCCGTGCTCACCCTGGGTGACGTCACCAACACAGCCTCCATCACGGGCGGCGCAGGCGGCCTTGGCGGCGGCTCGGGCTCTGTGGATGGCAATGGCCTGCTCGGCGGCATGGGCGGCGCAGGAGGCGCAGGCCTCATTCTCGCGGGGCAATGCCTGAATACAGGCTTGATCGCTGGCGGCGCTGGCGGGAATGGCGGCGGCGGCGCTGACATGAATGGCGGCACTGGCGGGGATGGCTCCACGGGGCTCATCAGCTACAACTCGAGCAGCGCTCTCGTGAATGCCAGCACTGGCCTCATCAGCGGCGGCACAGGTGGCAACGGCGGCGGCTATCTCAACTATGACGGCGAAGGCATGCAGGCTGGCAATGGGGGCAATGGCGGCGTGGCCTATATCTCTGAGTCGGGAGGCTTGACGGTCAACCACGGGGAGATCATCGGCGGCTACGGCGGGCGCGGCGGTGGCGGCCTCGATATCCTGGCTGGCAATGGCGGCAATGGCGGCGCAGCCATGGTCTTCGGTAGCGGCGGCACCTTCATCAACGCCGGCTATGTTGCGGCCGTCTCGGCTGGCCAAGGGGGCCAGGGCAGCGCCGGGGAGATGGTGGATGACAACACGGGCAGCTATGGCACCGGCGGCGTTGGCATCATCAGCTATGATTCCCTGGCCATCACCAACAGCGGCACCATCTACGGCGGCGAGGATGAAGATAGCATCGAAGATGCCATCGAGTTCAAGGGCGGGGTCAACAGCCTGACCCTGCTGAAGGGCTCGGTCATCGGAGGCGATGTCATCGCCTATAGCAGCGCTGACTCCCTCATCCTGGGCGGCGTCAGCAGCTCCAGCTTTGATGTCAGCGCCTTGGGATCGCAGTACCAGGGCTTTGGCATCTTCCAAAAGACCGGGGCCAGCACCTGGACCCTGACCGGCTCGACCGAGGCGGTGACGCCCTGGACCATCAGCAGCGGCATCCTCAATGTCAGCAGCGACACGGCCCTGGGCGATGCCTCGGGCGCGCTGACCATGGATGGCGGCACCTTGCAATGGGGGGCCAGCTTTGATTCCAGCCGGGCCATCACGATCAATTCGACCGGCGGCGTCTTCGACACCAACGGATTCAATTCGACCCTCACGGGCGCCATCTCTGGCCCTGGCGGCTTGACCAAGACCGGCGCCGGCTTGATGGTCTTGGACGGCGTTGAGACCTACACGGGAAACACCCTGGTCAATGGCGGCAACCTGCAGATAGGCGATGCCAGCGACCCCACGGCCAGCATCCTGGGCGATGTGACGGTGACTGCTGGCGGCACGCTGAGCGGGCATGGAACCGTGGCCGGCTCGGTTTACAACGTGGCCGGCGGCTTCGTCTCCCCAGGCGGCAGCGTGGGCGCCCTGCACGTGGGCGGCAACTACACCCAAGACGCTTCCAGCACCCTGGTGATCGCGGTCAGCCCATCTGGCGCCTCAGAGCTGCTGGTGGGCGGCAGCGCCACCTTGGCCGGCACTCTGCACCTGGTGTATGCCCCGGGCAATTACACCGGGGGCAGCTACCGGGTGGTCAGCGCCAACGCGGGCGTGAGCGGCACCTTTGGCACCATCACAGGCCTGACCACCACTGGGCCAGATTTCTATACTGCCACGGCGGCCTACATCGCTGATGAGCTGGACATCCTCTACAAGCCCTTCACGGTCTCACCGACCCGGGTCTCCATCTTCAGCGCCCAGGACAACGTGGCCCTGCTCGATTCCGGGCAGTCGGACGCCGCGGTGCTGCAGCGCATGGATGGCCTGGCCTATGGCCTGAGCCCGGATGGCGTGGACCTGCTGGCCGATGGCAAGCCGGCGGCTGCGTCCAAGGCCGGGGTGTGGGAGCGCAACATGGCCGACAGCTACGCCGTGGCCACTGATGGCCGCGTGGCTGGCTACAACGTGCAGGGAGGCGGCATCATGGCCGGCATGGACTGGCGCTTCAGCCCCAGCCTGATGGGCGGCTTTGCCCTCGGCGACACCTACAGCAATGTGGTGGTGACGGACGGCGAGAGCGGCAGCATCAACAGCCCGCGCCTGGCCCTTTATGGCGGCACGGAGCTCAGCGGCCTGCAATTGAACGCCGAGGCCAGCTATTCCTACGCCACCTTCAGCACCACGCGCTCCATCGAAGCCATCAACCAGAATGCGACCTCCACCTACAATGACAATCAGGTGGGCGGCGCGCTGCAGGCGGCTTATCCCCTGGCTTTGGGCGGCGTGAAGCTGCTGCCCAGGCTGGGTGTGCAGGCAGCCTATCTGGACGGGGCCGATGTGAGCGAGAGCGGGGCGCACGCCTTTGACGTGGCAGTCTCAGGCCAGGGCAGCAGCTCGGTGAAGCCCTTTGCGGGCGCCACCGCGGCTGAGGACTTCAGCTTCAG
>CAYXCT010000131.1:0-6409 GCA_964463435.1 uncultured bacterium
GGGCCTGCTCCAGCAGCCAGGCAGGGGCCTGGGCATCCCAGCCCTGGGCCAAGCGGCTGGCCAGGCGCCAGGCAAAGAAGAGCAGGGCCGCGGCATCGAGGAGGGAGAAGCGCAGGCCGCGGGGCTGCCAAGCCCAGGCCCCTGCCAGCAGGGCCGCGGCCAGGGCCAGGGCCAGGCATTGCGGCAAGCGGTAGGCCTGCTCCAAGCCGGGCCAGAAGGCCAGGGGCAGGGCCAGGCCCAGCCAGGCCAGGCCCGCGGCCTCAAGCCTGGGGAGGCTCTTGGGCTCTGAGAAGGCGGAGGACATCCTTGAAATCCTGGGGCAAGGGGGCTTCAAAGCTCACCTTGCGCCCGCCATCGGGATGCAGGAAGGAGAGCTTGAAGGCGTGCAGCATCTGGCGCTGGGCCAGCTCCGCGAGGCTCTTGTAGACGGGCTGCTCCTGCTTGAAGGGCTTGGGCCCGTAGTCCTTGTCGCCCAGCACGGGGTGCTTGATGCTGGCCATGTGCACGCGGATCTGGTGGGTGCGGCCGGTCTCCAGCTTCAATTCGACCAGGCTGGCGGGCCACAGCTTCTCCATCACCGTGAAGTGGGTGGTGGCCTCGCGGCCGCCCTGCGGCACCACCGCCATCTTCTTCCTGTCCTGGCTGCTGCGGCCGATGGCGCCCTCGATGGTGCCCTCGCGCTCCTCAAAGGAGCCCCACACCAGGGCCTGGTAGCGCCGCTCGGCCCGGCGGTCATGGATCTGCTTCTGCAGGGACTGGAAGGCCTTGGCGGACTTGGCCACCACCAGGCAGCCGGTGGTGTCCTTGTCCAGGCGGTGCACGATGCCGGGCCGCTGCAGGCCGCCCTCGGCCGCCAGGCCCTCCTTGCAGTGGAAGAGCAGGGCGTTGACCAGGGTGCCGTCCTCGTTGCCCGGCGCCGGGTGGGTCACCAGGCCGGCCTGCTTGTTGATGACCAGCAGGTGGGCGTCCTCATACAGCACGTCCAGGGGGATGTCCTGGGCCTCCATGGCCAGCTTGCGCGGCTCGGGGATGACCACGCTGACCGCTTCGCCGCTGCGCAAAGCCCAGTGGGCCGGCCGCTCCTTGCCCGAGACCCGCACCTTGCCCTCCTCGATGAGGCGCTGCACCTGGGTGCGCGAGAGGGTCATGGACTGCAGGCTCTTGACCAGGAACACATCCAGGCGCTGGCCGATGGCCGAGCCATGGATCTGGTAGTTGCGCACATCGATCAAAGGGGTCTCCGATTCAAAGGGCGGCCAAGGCGCGCAGCAGGCGCCGCGCGCGGTGGGCCAGGGTGTGCTCGTCCAGCACGCGGGCGCGGGCGCGGCGGCCCATGTCGCGGCGCAAGAGCGGCTCCTTGAGCAGGGTGCGCAGCTGGCCCGGCACCTCGGCCGGGCTCCAGCAGGCCGCCACCTCCCGGCCCGGCTCGAAGAAGCGGTCCAAGCCATTGAGCGGGGTGCACAGGCAGCAGCCTTCCATGGCCGCCAGCTCGAAGAGCCGCGGGCTGAGCGAGCCGGGCACCGCGGCCTGGCCCGCGCGGCTGACCACGGCCTGCACCCGGCTGCGCCCCACCCAATGGGGGACCTGCGAGGCCGGCACCTGGCCCAGCAGGCGGGGGTGGCTGCCCGGCGCGGGATGAAAGCCCTGGCCAGCCAGGGCCACGGCCAGGCCGCTGTCCGCGGCCGCGGCATAGACCAGCTGGCGCATCCAGGCCGCGCGGCCCTCTTCGCCGCTGCCGATGAAGAGCAGGTCCAGGTCCGGGTCGCCCTGCGGCGGCTGGGGCATGAAGAGGTCAGGGTCGGCGCCCCAGGGCAGGTCCAGCACCTGGCGCGCGCCCAAGGCCCGCCAATGCGCCGCAGCCTCCTGGCTGGGCGTCACCACCAGGTCGAACTGGGGCAGGCAATCAGGGCTGAAGGCCGGCCTTTTCGCGGCGCGGGCCAGGGCTGCCGGCCCATCCTCGCCGCCCAGCAGGCGCACCTGCTCCGCCAGGCTCTCGCGCAGGCACAGCAGGCTCTCAGGCCCGTCCAAGTCCAGCCAGGCCTGGGCCAGGCCGTGGCGCTGGCGCAAGAGCAGGGGCAAATCGCGCAAAGAGGCCAGGTCCGTGCCCAGCCAGAGCACGCCGCGCAGGCCGGGATGGGACTGGATGGCCGCATCCAGCCGGGCGGCCAGGGCTTGGCCCGCGTCGCGGCCCTGCCAGGGCCAGCGCCCCGCGGCCGGGGCCAGGGCCTGCCACCAGGGCGATTCCACGGCCGGGCCCTTGAGCGGCAGGGCCAGCACCTGCGCGCCCTCGGTCCAAAGGCCCTTGAGCAGGCCCCAGACAGCCGGCACCCGGCCCAGGGGCTGGGCCAGGTCCAGGGAGGGCGCCACCACCAGATAGCTGGCCGCGCGCGCCTGGCTCAAGCCGCCCGCCTGAGGCGCCGGAACAGCAGCAGGCCCGCTGCCAGGGCCAGCAGGCTGGTCCACTGGCCCGGCGAGAGCCAGGGCAGGCCCAGCAGGGTGCCGCGCTCGGCATCGCCGCGCAAGAATTCAAGGCCAAAGCGCAGGCAGGCGTAGAGGATGAGGTAGAGCGCGAAGACCTGCCCCTTGAAGCGTCGGCGGCCGTGCAGCCAGGCCAGGCCCAGGGCCAGCAACAGGCAGCCGGCAGACTCATAGAGCTGGGTGGGCAGCACGGGCTGCGCGGAGACGCCGGGGAACACCAGGCCGCAGCTCTGGCTCGCGCGGCCATAGCAGCAGCCGTTCAAGAAGCAGCCCACCCGGCCCAGGGCCTGGCCCAGGGCCAAGCCCGGGGTGAGCGCGTCGATGACAGCCCAGCCGCCGTGCCGCCGGCGGTCCCACAGCCAGGCCGCGGCACAGGCGCCGATGAGCCCGCCGTAATACACCAGCCCGCCCTGCCACACCGCCACGATGGCCCAGGGCTGGGCCTCGAACTCCGCGGGCTGCACGGCCACATACATGAGCCGGGCGCCCACGATGCTGCCCACCATGACCCAGGCCGTGATGTCGAAGATGGCCTCGGGGTCGCCGCCGCGGCGGCGATAGAGCCAGGCTGCCAGCAGCATGCCGCAGAGGAAGCCCAGGGCCATCATCAGGCCGTAGCTGCGCAGGGTCAGGGGGCCGATCGTGAAAAGGATGGGATGCATGGGCTTCAGAAGGGTGGGAAAAGGCAAAGGGGAGAGCTAGGGCTGCTTGGGCTTGGGCGCGCGCAGGGCCTTGAGCAGCAGCAGGCCCACGCCCGCGCAGACCGCGCTGTCGGCCACGTTGAAGACCGGCCAGGTGTAGACCCCGCGCACGCCCACCTCGATGAAGTCGATGACGCGGGTGAAGCGCAGGCGGTCCAAGAGGTTCCCCAGCGCGCCGCCGGCGATGAGGCCCAGGGCCAGCTCGCTCAAGCGGTCTCGGCCCGGCAGGCTCTTCCAGGCCCAGGCCACCACCGCCAGGGCCGCCAGCGAGGCCAGGGCGAAGAAGGGCACCCGCACCGCGGGGCTGAAGCCGTCCAGCAGGGAGAAGGCCGCGCCCGGGTTCTGCACATAGGTGAGCCAGACATGCGGCAGCAGCGGCTGCGGCTGGCCATAGGGCAGGCGCTGCATCACCAGGGCCTTGCTGGCCTGGTCCAGGCCCAGCGTGGCCAGCGCGGCCAGCAGCAGGGGCAGCAGGCGGCGCATCAGCCGCCCGTCTTCTGGTTGATGGCGTTCAAGATCCAGGCGATGGCGCCAGCCATCTGGTCGCCCACCCAGGGCAGGCCGCCCACGTGGTGCAGCATGGCGGAGAGCACCTTCACCGCCACCAGGATGAGGATGGTGGCGATGATGCCGCCGCCCACCACCATGCCCACGCCGCGCGCCACGCCGCTCAAGAAGTTGAGCCACACCAGGCGCCAGGGCTTGTTCATCAGGTCGATGTACTCATCCAGGCGGGCCTTGGTGAGGAAGACCGCCACCTTCTGCGCCGCGGAGAGCTTGTCGTCCGGCAGCTCGCTTAGCCCCGGGATCTCGGGGACGGTCTGGGGGGGCTTGTCTTCTGCCATGCTCCATCCTGAGTGTCGGTTCAAAGGGGCGATGCCCGGGCTAGGCCAGCACCGCGCCGGTGGAGGCGGAGGTGACCATGCGGCTGTAGCGGCCCAGCCAGCCCTGGGTGATCTTGGGCGGGTGCAGCTTGAGGCTCGCGCGCCGGCTGGCAAGCTCGGTCTGGGGCACCAGCAGCTGCAGCGTGCGCTGAGGGATGTCGATGCGGATGCGGTCGCCGTCCTTGACCAGGGCGATGGGCCCGCCCTCGGCCGCCTCAGGGCTGATGTGGCCCAGGCACAGGCCGGCGGTGCCGCCCGAGAAGCGGCCGTCCGTCAGCAGGGCCACCTGCTTGCCCAGGCCCTGGCCCTTGATCATGCTGGTGGGCGAGAGCATCTCCGGCATGCCCGGCCCGCCCTTGGGGCCCTCATACCTCAGCACCACCACATCCCCGGCCTTGATGCGCCGGTTCTGCAGGGCTTCCAGGCATTCATCCTGGCTGTCGAAGCACACCGCCGCGCCCTCAAAGACCATGCAGCTCTTGTCCACGCCTGCGCTCTTCACCACCGAGCCTTCCGGCGCCAGGTTGCCAAAGAGCAGGGCCAAACCGCCGTCCTCGCTGAAGGGCTTCTCGATGCTGCGGATGATGTCGCCGTCCGGGGCCGGGGCATGGGCCACGGCCTGGGCCAGGGTGCCTCCCGCCACCGAGGGCCGGCTCAGGTCCACCACGCCCGGCTTGCGGGAGAGCTCCTTGAGGATGGCGCTGATGCCGCCCACCCGGTCAACGTCCTCCATGTGCACCTCGGGCCGGCTGGGCGAGACCTTGCACAGGCAGGGCGTGCGGGCCGAGATCTCATTGATGCGCGCCAGCGGGTAATCCAGCCCCGCCTCGCGGGCGATGGCCAGGGTGTGCAGCACGGTGTTGGTGCTGCCGCCCATGGCCATGTCCAGGGCGAAGGCATTGTCGATGGCTTCCAGGGTCACCAGGTCACGCGGCTTCAGGTCCGCCTTGACCAGGGCCATGATGCGCTCCGCCACCTGGGGGATGAGCGCCTTGCGGCGGGGGTCTTCCGCCAGGATGCTGCCGTTGCCGGGCAGGGCCAGGCCCACGGCCTCCAGCAGGCAGCCCATGCTGTTGGCCGTGAACATGCCGCTGCAGCTGCCGCAGCTGGGGCAGGCCAGGTCCTCGATCTGCTTGAGCTCGGCCTCGGTCATGGCGCCCACCTGCACCTTGCCCACGCCCTCGAACACGGTGATGAGGTCGGCGCTGCTGCCATCGGGCAGCCGGCCGGCCTTCATGGGCCCGGCGGTGAGGAAGAGGGTGGGGATGTTGACGCGCACCGCGGCCATGGCCATGCCCGGGGTGATCTTGTCGCAGGCGCTCAGGCAGACCATGCCGTCGAACCAATGGGCATTGGCCATGGTCTCCACGCTGTCGGCGATCAGCTCGCGGCTGGCCAGGCTGTAGCGCATGCCGATGTGGCCCATGGCGATGCCATCGTCCACCGCGATCACGTTGAACTCAAAGGGCGTGCCGCCGGCCTTGCGGATGGCGGCCTTGACCTCCTCGGCCAGCTTGTTGAGCTTGAAGTGGCCGGGCACCACGTCGGTGTAGCTGTTGGCCACGCCGATGAAGGGCTTCTTCAAGTCCTCGTCGGTGAGGCCGGTGGCCTTCAAGAGCGAGCGGTGGCCCGCGCGGTCGATGCCAAGCTTGACGGTGTCAGAGCGCATATATCCTCCTGGGGAAAGCTCCACTACTGGGCGATGGCCTGCACGCAGCGGCCGCAGAGGCCCGGGTGGCCGGCGTGGCTGCCGACGTCTTCGATGTGCCGCCAGCAGCGCTCGCACTTGGGCTGCTGGGACACGGTGATGCGCACCTCCTCCGGCGCCAGCTCCTTGCCATCGCGGGGCGCGGCCGGCTCCAGGGACACCTTGCTGACCACGAAGTACTGGGCCAGGCTCTGCTCATGGCGGCTCAAGAGCTTGTAGAGGGCCTTGCTGTGCGGGGCCAGCACCACCTCGGCATCGTAGGGATGCCCGATGCGCTTGGCCGCGCGCTCCTCCTCCAGCTGCTTGGTCACCACCGGCCGCACCGCGCCGAAGAGCAGGCTGAAGTCCTCGGCCAGGCCGGCATCGGCCAGGCCGGGCTGGGCCTCGGGCCAGGAGGCCAGGTGCACGCTCTCCACGCCCCCGCGCCAGGCGGCGGGCATGGCGCTCCAGGCCTCCTCAGCGGTGAAGGGCAGGATGGGCGCCAGGCAGCGCACCAGCACCTGCAGGCAGCGGTAGAGCGCAGTCTGGGCGCTGAGCCGGGCCGGGTCGCGGCGGGCCAGGGTGTAGAGCGTGTCCTTGTGGATGTCCACGGCCAGGCCCGAGAGCTGGGTGCTGGAGAACTGCAGCAGCTCAGACAC
>CAYXCT010000132.1:0-6399 GCA_964463435.1 uncultured bacterium
TTGGACCGATTTTCGGGGCTACCCGCACTTATATAATTGTTCCTAATGGTCCCGGTGCACGACTGTAGCATCACCCCTTTCCCACCGCTCGTTATATTCGAATCTAGAACCAAATTGCTCGATATCGAAGAGATGCAAACGCCATCACAAGCGTTGCTTATTATATTGCAATAGCGCACGGTCGATGAACTCGAATCAACTTCTATCGCCTCTCCACAGCACTTGCTAATAGCGCAAGAATCAATCACACAAGCAGCCGCCCCCGTCACTTGAATGCCGGGCTCATAGCCCTGTATAGACAACCCCTTGATCACAGTATTTGGGGTTGAGATAGTTATTCCCGGAAATCCGCATCCTTCCGAATAGGCGGCAACCCGCCCATTTATCAATGGTGCTGTTCCAGGTGCCGCCTGTATTATTAGTTTATTATTTGAAGTAGGATTCAACCCGCTATTCGGCAAGATAGCTAGTGAACTACTATAAATATTATAAGACCCACCATAAACAATAATATATTGAGGTGAAGAGAAAGCAGCAGTTCCTTGGTCAACCCAGAGCTGATTTAATGCCGCTTGTATGGTTGAAAATTGCATGCCCGGGCCAACAGCATAAGTCCCAGCTCCTGACGCGAATAACGCCGTTGAAATTAATAAACAAGATCCAGCAACAACCGAATAGGCTTTCCACATATATCACCAGAAGCAAATTGATGCTGCGACAGGCCTCACGTTCCCTTCACCTAGAAGGGGCAAAAGGTGTCAGCATCAGACACTGCATCTTTCTCTATACTTGCAACTCATTATCAATCCAGCCGCATGCCCCTTCAAGGCAATTCCCGCCCTTGTCTGAGGCGGTTTCCCCAGCCAAACCAAGCCCAAAACTCGCTCACTGCAGGAATATGCCCAAGACCTGCTTGTCACCGGTGTCAGCCACATAGAGGCTGTTCGTGTTCGAGTCAAAGCAGATGCCGGACAGCGCTCCGTATCCGCTGATGATGGTAGAGACAGCCCCATTGGGGGCAATTTTGAACACGCTGCCAAGCGCGCTGGCTACATAGACATTACCGCCTAGGTCGACGGCCAGGCCCATGGGGCTGGCCACGGGGCTGGCATTGAAGACGCTGGCAGCCTTGCTTGGCATTAGTATCTGAATGACCCTGTTCTGCGGGATGTCAGAGGCGTACACATTCCCGCTGGCATCAACACAGACCCCGCCATTGTGGCTTTCAAAAGCCACGCCGGCAACGGAACTCCCGTCTTGCAGAAGGTAGGTCAAATAAGCGGTCCCTATCTGGGCGGGCTGCACTCCCACAGTCACATTTGTGTTGGAATAAAGCGAATCCCCCAAGGCATCCAGGCACAAGCCATCAAAAGGCTCGGGCGCGAAACCCATGATATTCAAGGGGGTGGAATTCTTGCAAATGGTGCCGGTGCCGCCTGTGCTGGGCCTTTGCATGGTGTAAAAATTCTCAGAACCATCAACAACGATGTTCCACAGGCTGACGGCCGCATTTCCCCCAAAGGCAAGCTGGGCTGCTTTATTCGCGATATTGAATGAGTAAACCGTGTCAGACACGCTATCCACCCAGTAAACAATGTCATTCCTGTCCACACAGATGCCAGTGGGCCCATTGGCTAAGCCTGAGGCCAGCACAGTGACCGTGCTGGTGGCAGTGAAGGTGCTGGTGGGTGTTGGCGTGGCCGATGCCGTTGGCGTGGCGGTCTCGGTGGCTGTCATGCTCCCAGTCGAAGTCCCGGTCTGCGTTGGCGTCATGGTGCTGGTGGGCGTTTGCGTGGCCGATGCCGTGGCCGCATAGCTGGGGGTAACAGTCGAGCTTGAGGTGGCTGTCGCGGCCGGGGTGGCGGTGTTGGTGGCGGTTTGCGTTGTTGAGGGAGTGGCCGTGAGGGTGGGCATGGTGGTTTTGATGGGCTTGGCGCTGTTGATCTTGGCCTGCAAAGCGCCCAAGTTCCGCTGATAGGCTGAGATGATGCCCAGGTTGAGGCTGCTATCCGCCGCCAGCCCCATGCCCAGCATCACCAGCATCACTGTGAGGATCTTTCTCATGGCCGCCCCTTAAAAGAGCTTCAGGTAGATGCCTGTGGTCACCACCCACTCTAGGTTGCTCACGCTCTGGCTGCCTGAATGGACCTCCAGATAGTCTGGCCCAAGGTCCAGGGACAGCCTGAGCCATGGGCCAAGGGGAGCCTCCACGCCCGTGAACAAGCCCCCGTGCGCCCCTCCCCCGTACAAGCCATCCGCGCCGGCCAAGTTCATATAACCGCCTTCCATGCCCAGGGTCAGGCTCAAGTCTTGCCCGCTCAGATACGCCCAATACAGCCGGCCTGAATACACCTGCATCCCGCTGCCAAATGCTGCCTTGGCCTCCAGGTCTATGGGCGCGTTAAAGCCATAGCGCAGCTTCACCTCCGGCCAGCCTGCGCCCAGATACAAGCCCTTGCTGCCTGCCGAGGGAACAGGCGTGAGCATGGGTGCTGGCACGGGCGTGGCAAGGGCCGAAGGGATGGCCATTGGCCCTAGGCCCTCTGCAATCGCTCGCAAGGGGAGCAGGGCGAGCGCCAGCAAGAACAGCCAAATGAGCTTTTGCATTGGGAGCCCTCAAATGGGATAGGCTTGGGCCAGGGCAGATGCCGCTCAATGAAATTAATGCCGCGTGAGGCTAAATTTAAGTCCTTTATGTAAACTTTTCCCCAGGCAGGCCAGGCCGCGATTCGGCCAAGCTGGGATCCTGGCACAAAAAAAGCGCCATCCCGGCCAAGGATGGCGCTCGGCTGCAATAGCCATTTTGGCGGCGCTGCTGCCTAGACGGAGTCGATCTTTGAATCAGCCAGCGCCTCAGCCACCGCGGCTTCCACATAGGCCAGCGCCTCCTTGTCCAGCTCCACAAAGGCGATGCCGGCCGTGAACTGGTCCGGCCCGCTCTTGCGCACCCAGGCGACGCTGCCCACGCAGCGCACTGAATGGCCGGGCAGGCGAATCTCCATGCTCAGCAGGCCGTCCTTGTAGAGCGGCTCCTTGAGTCTGCTGATGCTGCCCTGGATGCCGATGCCGCCAATGGAGACGTCCAGCGTGTCCACGGGCACGGGCTCCTGCGCCAGCGTCCGGTTCTTGGCCTCCAGGGCGCCCACCTGCTCTATGGCCGCGCGCTCATCCAGCACATGAAAGAGCACGCGGTAGCTGAGGCCCACCCGCGCATAGCGTCGCCGGTCGTTGAAGATGGCGGTGGCGTCTGTCTCTGGCACAATGCTCTCCTTAGAATGCCTGTATGGCTCCCTATCCACAGAACGCGATGCCGCAAAGAGCGTCGGCTTCAGCGCTCGGCCCTCTGAACCAGGGCCACCCCGGCCAAGATCATGAGCCCGGCCGCCACGGCCTGCCCGCCCAGGCGCTCTCCCAGCAGCCAGCAGCCGATGGCCACGGCCACCAGGGGGTTGACCAGCGGCACCAAGCCCAGGGCGGCCACGCTCAGGCGGCCGATGATGCTCTGGTAAGCCACATAGCCCACCAGGCTGCCGAACACCACCAGCCAGGCGAAGCCGGCCAGGCTGCCGGCGGGCACGGGCCAGGCCAGGCGCTCGCCCAGCAGCCAGCCCGCCAGCAGCAGCAAGGGCCCGGCGATCAGCATCTGCAGGGCCGCGGCCAGCAAGGGCTCGGGCACGGCCTGCCGCCGGCTCCAGCGGTGCTGCACCACGATGGTGGCGGCCCAGAAGAAGGCCGAAGCCAGCATCAGGCCCAGGTGGGGCAGGTCCGCGCCGCCCAGGCCCTGGCCCAGGGCCAGCAGGGCCACGCCCGCGAAGCCCAGGCCCAGGCCGGCCCAGGCCAGGGGCCGCGGCGACTGGCCGCCGGGCCAAGCCGCCTCCATCAGGGCGATCCACAGCGCGTTGCTGCTCACCAGCAGGCTGCCCATGCCGCTCTCCACCTGGGTGAAGCCGGCATTGAGGGTGGCATTGGCCAGGGCCAGGCCTAGGCCCCCAGCCAAGAGGAAGCCCCAGTCAGAGCGGCTCTTGGGCAGGCGGCGGCCCATGCAGAGGAGCGCCGCCAGCAGCAGGCTGCCGGCCGTCAAGAAGCGGGCGCCAGAGAGCGAGACCGGGGGGATGGCCCGCACGCCCACCCGGATGGCGTTGGCGGTGGTGCCCCAGAACACGCACACCGCGGCAAAGGCCAGCCAGGTGAGCGCGGTGGGCTTGCGGCTCAAGGGCGCTTGGCCAGGGTGCGGCCCGGGATCCAGCGCGGGCTCAGGCCCTGGGCCTCCAGCGCGGCGCGGAAGGGGGCGTCGTTGAAGCGGTAGAGGAAGGCATGCAGGCCCAGGGCCTTGGCGGCCTCCACGTTCTGCTCCAGGTCGTCGGCATAGAAGGCCTCTTGCGGCTTCACCCCGGCGCGCGACAGGGCCAGCTTGAAGATGGCGGCATCCGGCTTGCGCAAGCCTTCCACATGGGACAGCACCGCGCCGTCCAGCTGGTCCACCACCTTGTAGCGCTCGCGCACCGCGGCCCAATGCTCGGCGTTGGTGTTGGAGATGAGCCACACCTTCACCAGCGGCTTCAGCGAGGCCACCGCCAGCTCCATGGGCCGGTTGGGGGTGAAGAAGGCCACCCAGTTCTCCACGAACTCCTGCAGGCCCCAGGTGAGGCCCAGCTCCTTGACCAGGCGGCGGTGAAAGCCGGCCGCGTCCAGCCGGCCCAGCTCATACTCCAGGTGGGGCGAATCGGCGCGCAGCAGCGCGCTCTCGAACTGGTTGAGCGTGAGATCCGGGCAGGCGCGCTTCATGCGCCGCAGGAACTCGCGGTCCTTCAGCCGCACCAGCACGTTGCCCAGGTCCAGGAACAAGGCTTTGATGGCCATCACTTCATCTCCCAGGGCCTGCGCTGCAGCACGGTGTCATGGCGCCAGCGCCGGTCATCGGTCTTCAGGCAGTCCAGGTTGTAGTGCAGGCCCCTTGACTCACGGCGGCGCCGGGCGGAGCTCACGATCAGGCCGGCCACGGTGGCGATGTTGCGCAGCTCCACCAGGTCGCCGGTCAGCTTGAAGTCCCAATAGTACTGGTGGATCTCGCGCTTCAGCATGGCCAGCCGCCGGGAGGCCCGCTCAAGCCGCTTGTCGCTGCGCACGATGCCCACGTAGTTCCACATGGTCCTGCGTATCTCGTCCCAGTTGTTGGTCACCACCACCGCGTCGTTGCTGTCGGTGGCGCGGCCGCTGTCCCAGGCGGGCGTCTTGAGCCCGTGGGGCAGGGCCCGGTGGCTGGCGACCGCGTCGGCGGCCGCGCGCCCGGCGATCACCAGGGCCTCCAGCAGGCTGTTGCTGGCCAGGCGGTTGGCGCCCATCAGCCCGGTGTGGCCGCATTCCCCGGCGGCATAGAGCCCCGGCAGGCTGGTGCGGCCGTCCAGGCTGGTGACCACGCCCCCGCACTGGTAATGGGCCGCGGGCACCACCGGGATGGGCTCGCGGGTGAGGTCGATGCCGTAGCCCTTGAGGGTGCGGGTGATGCCGGGGAAGCGCGCCTTGACCCAGGCCGGGTCCTGGTGGCTGATGTCCAGCAGCACGTGCTCGTCGCCCTGCTCCTTCATCACGTGGTCGATGGCCCGCGACACGATGTCGCGCGGGGCCAGCTCGGCCATGGGATGCACCCCCACCATGAAGCGGCGGCCGCGCTTGTCGAGCAGCCGGGCGCCCTCGCCGCGCAGGGCCTCGCTGATGAGGAAGCTCTTGGCCTTGGGGTGATAGAGGGTGGTGGGGTGGAACTGGAAGAACTCGAGGTTGGCCACCTGGGCGCCGGCGCGCCAGGCCATGGCCACCCCGTCGCCGGTGGCCACATCCGGGTTGCAGGTGTAGAGGTAGACCTTGCCGCTGCCGCCGGTGGCCAGCAAGGTGGCCCTGGCCATGTAGGTGGTGATGCTGCCGCTGGCCGTGTCCAGGGCGTAGGCCCCCACGCAGGCGCCGCGGTGCAGGATGAGGTCCACGGCCATGGCCTGCTCGATGATGCGGATGTTGGCGTGGGCCCGCGCCTTCTTGAGCAGGGCCCGCGAGACCTCCTGGCCGGTGAAGTCGCTGGCGTGCAGCACGCGCCGCGCGGTGTGGCCGCCCTCCTGGGTCAGGTCGAACTCATGGCGCTTGCCGGGCTCGGCGCGGTGGGTGAAGCGCACGCCCCAGCCCACCAGGTCTTGGATGCGGGCCGGGCCGTCGGCCACCACCGCCTCCACCACCTGCTGCTTGCAGAGGCCGGCGCCGGCCACCAGGGTGTCGCGCACATGGGCCGCGAAGCTGTCGCGGGCGTGGGCCACGCTGGCGATGCCGCCCTGGGCATAGCGGGTGTTGCTCTCCTCGGCCGCGCGCTTGGTGAGCACCGTCACCTTGCCATGGGCCGCGGCCTTCAGGGCAAAG
>CAYXCT010000133.1:0-6369 GCA_964463435.1 uncultured bacterium
GGATCTTGTATGTGGAAGATGAGCCGGACCTGGCAGAGTCGGTCTGCCAGTATCTGGGAACCAAGGGCTTTGACTGCGGTGCGGTGCTGGATGGCGGCAAGGCCATGGAAGCCCTGCGCCAGGACCCGCCCGACTTGGTGGTGCTGGATGTGATGCTGCCCGGCCTGGATGGCTGGGAGATCTGTCGGCAGATCAAGGCTGACCCCAACCTCTGCGACATCCCGGTGCTCTTCGTCTCGGCCCGCAGCCAGGTCTCTGACAGGGTGGCGGGGCTGGAGCTGGGCGCCCAGGATTACCTCACCAAGCCCTTCAGCCTGGCTGAGCTGGCCGCCCGCCTCAGGGTGCATCTCGAGCTGGGGCACGGCCGGGGCGCGCTGGAGCCGGCTTGGAACTTCGAGGATGGCTCCCTGCGCTTCAACCCCGAGGCTGGCGAGCTCAAGGCCGAAGGCAGCGTGCTCATCCTCACCCGGGTTGAAGCGCAGATCCTCAAGGCGCTGATGCTCTTCCCGGGCAAGAGCTTCAACCTCGAGAAGCTGGCCCGCCTGCTCTGGGACATGGAGAGCTATCTGACCGCCGCTGAGCTGAGCAAGGCCCTGGAGGCATTGGCTGGAAAAGTTTCGGGCCTGACCCAGGGGCAGGGAAGGCTCTTGCAGGACGAGCAGGGCTGGCGCTGGGCCAGGGCCTGACAGATATATAAGGAAGAGGAGCTGAGATGAACGCCATGATGAGCCGCATCATCGAGAATGACCAGGCCCTGTTCCGGGCCCTCACCGAGCCCCTGCAAGGCATGAGCCGGCGCACGCGGCTGGTGCTAAAGGTCATCTCCCATTGCGGGGATGGCCACCTGTGGGCCGCCCTGGGCCTCTATCTGGCCTTCACGCGCCCCTTGGGCTGGCATGCCTTTGGCGCCGCGGCCGTGGGCGTGCTGGGGTCCTTGGCGGCCTTCAAGGCCATCAAGAACGCCACCCGCCGGGTGCGGCCGGACATGGCCCTGGCTGGCGAGGCCTGCGGCCGGCTGCTGGTGCCGGTGGACCTCTACAGCTTCCCCTCCGGCCATGCCAGCACCTCGCTGGCCGCTGCCATCACGCTGGGAGCCTTCTTCCCCACCCTGCTCCCCCTGCTGCTGGGCCTGGCCCTGTGCATCGCCGCCTCGCGCGTGGCGCTCAAGGTGCACTACCCCCTGGACATCCTGGCCGGCTGGGCCTTGGGAGGCCTGATGGGGGCCCTGGGCCTGCTCATTTTCATCTGATCTCAGTGGCTTTGAATTAACATCCGCCACCCAGCCTTGTAACCCATTCGTAACAACTTTCTTTTATCATTTTTTCACCAGGAGGCAGTTCCTGTACAGAAGGCGATCGCCCATTAATCAACAGTCAACTGGGTCCAGGTAAGCCGCCCCTGGCGCACTGGCATCCAAACAAAGGAGGAGCACGGAATGGAGCGTCAAACCCTCAAGAGCATCATGCTCGGCATGGCGTTTGCGGGCATGGTGGTTGGCAGCCTGCCCCTGCGCGCCGATGATGAGATCCTCTCGCTCAACGACCTGAACAAGAAGGTGGCCGACCTGCAGAAGGCTAATGACAAGTTCACGTTCACGGGCGGCGGCGTGGACCTGCGCTACGACCAGCAGGAATACCCCACCAGCACCGTTTATGCCAAGGCCATCAGCCAGACTGCCTCGGCAGCCAAGGCTGGCATCTATGCCAAGCGCGGCGAGCTGGATTTTGCCGGCAAGCTGATGACCAATGTCAAGTGGGTTGCCATTTTCGACTTCACCGACACCACCTTCAAGGACCTGGGCATGGTTGCCAGCAAGATCCCCATGCTGCCCGGCTTGGTGGACGGCGATGATCTGGGCTGGACCCTGCAGGTCGGCCAATTCCGCCAGAAGTTCGGCGTCGAGCAGCAGACCGGCTCCTTCAACCTGCCCCTGGAAGATCGCGCCATGTTTGACGGCGGCCCGAATCCCTGGGCGGCGGTGAAGAACAAGGTCAACAACCCCTACACCGCAGTTCCCAGCAAGCTGATGGGCGAGCGCGGCATTGGCGTGCATGCCCTGGTCGACCAGCCGGTGGGCGCTGGCGTCAAGGTGCAGTACGGCATCAGCGTGGACAACGACGTGATTGACGGCGGCGAAGCTGCCGGCCAGGACAACATCACTGGCGGCTGGCCCAAGCAGACCACCGACACCCAGCTTTCCGTTGTCAACCGCCTGGGCGTGCAGGCCATCAGCTCGGATTACCTGGGCCTGAACGTGGGCGGCTCCTATGCTCACGACCCCCAGGATACTCAGCAGATGACCACTGGCACGGCCAATGTGGTGGCTGCTGACATCTCGGGCGCGGACATCCGCATCGACACCCTCAAGAAGGCCCTGATGTTGCAGGCTGAATTCGACGGCTACACGGTCGTCAACGGCAAGACTGGCGCTGGCCAGCGCGCTGAGGGCTGGTATGCCGAGGGCATCATCGAGCCCCTCAAGCTGGTCTCGGAGGACCTTCCCCGCTTCCAGCTGATCGGCCGCTATGAGAAGGACATGCCCAATGTCAACTCCAAGACGGGCACCATCGACTTTGACGCTGCCACCGCGGGCGTTAGGGTCATCTACTTCGGCAACTGCCACACTGCCTTCAACTACACCACCTACGGCGTGGCCGGCAACTTCAACCGCATGCCCGATGCCAATTTCCTGACCATTCAGCAGCAGGTCACCTTCTAAGCTTGCTGGGCTGATAACCGGGGGGTCCGCCCAGCAGGGCGGGCCCCCACTTATGGAGGCATGATGCGCAAGTCTTTCTCTATCCTCGTGGGCGCCGCCCTGGCTGCCAGCGTGGCGTTGCCGGCCCTGGCGGCCGACACCACCACTCTGACCGGCGCTGGCGGCACCGCCATCTACCCGGTGCTCTCCAAGTGGGCCGCGGCCTACAAGGACAGCAAGGGCGTTGAGGTGAACTACCAGGCCATCGGCTCTGGCGGCGGCATCGCTCAGATCAAGGCCAAGACCGTGGCTTTTGCCAACAGCGACAAGCCCCTCAAGCCCGAGGACCTGAAGGCCAACAAGCTGGCGCAGTTCCCGGGCGTCATCATCGGCATCGTGCCGGTCATCAACTTAAAGGGCGTGGCCGCCGGCGCCCTGGTGCTGGATGGCAAGACCCTGGCCGACATCTTCATGGGCACCATCGCCAAGTGGAATGACCCGGCCATCAAGGCCTTGAACCCTGATGTCGAGCTGCCGGACGCCCAGATCATCACCGTGCACCGCTCCGACGGCTCCGGCACCACCTTCAACTTCGCCTACTATCTCGCCAAGGTCAGCAAGGCATGGCGCGACAAGATCGGCGCCGACACCAGCCTGGCCTGGCCCACGGGCGTGGGCGGCAAGGGCAACGCTGGCGTGGCCGCTTATGTGCAGCAGGTGGCTGGCTCCATCGGCTATGTCGAATATGCCTATGCCATCGAGAACAAGATGACCTACACCAGCATGGTCAATGCCGACGGCAAGACGGTGCTCCCCAACCTGGAAGACTTCCAGGCTGCCTCCAGCAATGCCGACTTCAGCAAGACCAAGGATTTCTACCTGGTTCTGGCCAACCAGAGCGGCGAAAAGAGCTGGCCCATCACTGCCTTCACCTACATGCTGATGCGCAAGGATGCTAGCAAGGAGAACAACCAGGCAGTGTTGCAATTCATGAACTGGTTCCTCAATGACGACAGCGCGCAGGCCGCGGCCAAGCAGCTGGAGTACGTGCCGCTGCCCTCGGGCACGGTGGACATGATCAAGGAATACTGGAAGAACGAGCTGGACATCACCCTCTAAGCCCGGCTTTTCTCCTGCACTGCATGCCATAGTTGAAAAGGCCCGCAAGGGCCTTTTCAACTATGGGCTCTAGGTGACCCCATGCCGACGCAAGCCCTTGGCCACAAGTCAGGCCCCTCGTCCCAGCGCTATGACCGCCCTTTTCGCCTGCTCACCCAGGGCACGGCCATCCTGGTGCTGATCGTCCTGGTGGGCATCGCCGTGTCCCTGCTGTGGCAGGGCTGGCCCGCTTTCCGCGAGTTTGGCTTTGGATTCTTGACCTCCAATGAATGGGACCCGGTGGCGGACCACTATGGCGCCCTGTCCCCCATTTATGGGACCCTGTTAAGCTCGTTCATCGCCCTCATCATCGCCGTGCCAGTGAGCCTGGGCATCGCGGTCTTCATCACTGAGCTGGCCCCGGCCTGGCTGCGGCGGCCGGTGAGCACGGCCATCGAGATGCTGGCCGGCATCCCCAGCGTCATCTTTGGCATGTGGGGCCTCTTCATCTTCGCCCCTGCCTTCGCCGGCTTGGAGCCCTGGCTGACCGCCCACCTGGGGCCCATTCCCGGCCTGGGCCTGCTCTTCCAGGGCCCGCCCATGGGCATCGGCGTGCTCAGCGCGTCCATCATCCTCGCCATCATGGTGGTGCCCTTCATCAGCTCCATCATGCGCGAGGTCTTTTTGCTGACCCCGCCCATGCTCAAGGAATCCGCTTACGGCCTGGGCGCCACCACCTGGGAGGTGGTGTGGAACGTGGTGCTCCCCTACACCAAGACCGCGGTGGTGGGCGGCGTGTTCCTGGGGCTGGGCCGCGCCCTGGGCGAGACCATGGCCGTGACCTTTGTCATCGGCAACGCCCACCAGATCGCCGCCTCCCTGCTGGCCCCTGGCACCTCCATCTCGGCCGTGCTGGCCAATGAGTTCTCAGAAGCCACCACGCCCATGTACCGCTCATCCCTGCTGGCCCTGGGATTCATCCTCTTTGTCATCACCTTCGCGGTGCTGGTGCTGGCCAAGCTGATGCTGGTGCGCCTGCAGCGCAATGAGGGGCAGTCATGAGCGCCTTGGTGGCCGATGCCCGGGCGCAGGGCCTGCTCAGCCAGCGCCTGCGCCGCAACCGCCTGGTGCTGACCAGCTCGGTGCTGATCACCGCTTTCGCCCTCTTCTGGCTGGCTTGGATCCTGCTGGCCACCCTCACCCGCGGCTTCGCCGCCCTGAACCCATCCCTTTTCTTCCGCAACACGCCGGCCCCTGGCGATGCGGGCGGCCTGCTCAACGCCTTTGCCGGCAGCCTGGTGATGGTGGGCCTGGGCACGCTGATGGGCACGCCGGTGGGCATCCTGGCGGGCATCTTCCTTGGCGAGTTCGGCAAGGGGAGCAAGGTGGCCACCGCGGTCCGCTTCTTCAATGACATCCTGCTCAGCACCCCCTCCATCATCGTGGGCCTCTTCATCTACGCCCTGGTGGTGGTGCCCATGGGCGGCTTCTCGGGCCTGGCCGGCAGCTTCACCCTGGCCATCCTGCTGCTGCCCATCGTGCTGCGCACCACGGATGAGATGCTGCGGCTGGTGCCCTCCCAGACCCGCGAGGCGGCCCTGGCCCTGGGCGCGCCCTATTGGATGGTGATCCTCAAGGTGACCCTGCGGGCGGCCAGCTCGGGCATCGTCACCGGCGTGCTGCTGGCCATCGCCCGCATCAGCGGGGAGACCGCGCCCCTGCTCTTCACCGCGCTCAACAACCAGTTCTGGAGCCTGAACCTGGGCAAGCCCATGGCCAACCTGCCCGTGGTGGTCTTCCAGTTCGCCATGAGCCCCTACCAGGGCTGGCAGCAGCTGGCCTGGGCGGGCGCCCTGATCGCCATGCTGGCGGTGCTGCTCACCGGCATTCTCACCCGCATCATCTTCGCTCCGAGGAAGCCATGAACACCACTGGGGCCGCTCTGGCCCTCAATCTTGGGGCCAAAGCCCAGCCGGCTGAGGAGGCCCAGGCCTCGCAGAGCCAGGACCCAGCCCAGGCCAAGATCCAGGCCGAGGGGCTTGAGTTCTTCTATGGCGCGACCCAGGCGCTCAGGACCATCAACTTGAGCATCCCCCAGGGCAAGGTGACCGCCTTCATCGGCCCCTCGGGGTGCGGCAAGTCGACCTTGCTCCGCATCTTCAACCGGATGTACTCGCTCTATCCGGGCCAGCGGGCCACCGGCAAGGTGCTGCTGGACGGCCGGGACATCCTGGACCCGGACACCGACCTCAACTGGCTGCGCGCCCGGGTGGGCATGGTCTTCCAGAAGCCCACGCCCTTCCCCATGTCCATCTACGAGAACATCGCCTTCGGCGTGCAGCTCTACGAGCGGCTGGGCCACGCGCAGATGGCGGAGCGCGTGGAGCAGGCCCTGCGCCAGGCCGCGCTGTGGGATGAGGTGAAGGACAAGCTGAAGAGCAGCGGCCTGGGGCTCTCGGGCGGCCAGCAGCAGCGGCTCTGCATCGCGCGGGCCATCGCGGTCAAGCCCGAGGTGATCCTGCTGGATGAGCCCACCTCGGCCCTGGACCCCATCGCCACCCTAAAGATCGAGG
>CAYXCT010000134.1:0-6278 GCA_964463435.1 uncultured bacterium
CCGGGAAAAGAGCATCGAGGCCGGCTGCAACGGCTACATCGAGAAGCCCATCAACCCCGAGACCTTTGTGGCCGAGATCAAGGCCTACCTAGCCACCGCCCGATGAGAGGCCCCCATGGCTGAATCCCGCATCCTGATCGTGGACGACATAGAAGAGAACCTGTACCTGCTGCGCAGCCTGCTGCAAGGCAGCGGCTATCAGGTGGAATCGGCGGCCAATGGGGCTGAGGCGCTCTTGAAGGCGCGCCAGAGCCTGCCAAGCCTGGTCATCGCCGACATCCTGATGCCGGTGATGGACGGCTTCACGCTGTGCCGCGAATGGAAGCGGGATGAGCGGCTGCGGCAGGCGCCCTTCATCTTCTACACCGCCACTTACACGGACGAGCGCGACCGGGAGCTGGCGCTCAAGCTGGGGGCGGACCAGTTCCTCATCAAGCCCATGGAGCCCGCGGCCCTCTTGGAGGCGGTGCGGGCGGCGCTGGCGGGGCCGGTGAGCGCGCCCGCGCCCCGTGCCAGCCAGGCGGATGACGAGTCTTACATCAAGGAATACAACGCCGCCCTCATCCGCAAGCTGGAGGACAAGATGGCGGAGCTGGAGCGGGCCAACCAGGAGCTGAAGCGCGACATCGCCGAGCGCGAGCGGGCCGAGGCGGAGCGGGAGAAGCTGAGCGCCCAGCTGGCCCAGGCCCAGCGCATGGAGACCATAGGCCACCTGGCCGGCAGCGTGGCCCACGACTACAACAACATGCTCAGCGTCATCCTGGCCAACACCGAATTCGCCCTGGCCTGCGTGGGCCCGGGCAAGCCGCCCTACCTTGAGCTCACCGAGATCCACAAGGCCGCGCAGCGCTCCGCCGACCTGACCCGCCAGCTGCTGGCCTTTGCCCGCAAGCAGACCGTGTCCCCCAGGATGATAGACCTGAGCGCCACGGTGGAGGGCATCATGGACCTGCTGCGGCGCCTGGTGGGGGAGGGCATTGAGCTCGACTGGCGGCCGGGGGACGCGCCCTGCCAGGTGAAGATGGACCCCTCGCAGGTGGACCAGCTGCTGACCAACCTGGTCATCAACGCGCGCGATGCCATCAGCGGCAAGGGCCGGGTGGCGGTGGAGACCGGCACGGCCATGGTGGATGAGGCCCTGGCCGGCGCCTATCCGGGCGCGCAGGCGGGGCCGCATGCCACCCTGAGCGTCAGCGACAATGGCAGCGGGGTGGATGCCAAGATCATGGAGAAGCTGTTCGAGCCCTTCTTCACCACCAAGATCAAGGGCAAGGGCACGGGCCTGGGCCTGGCCACGGTGTATGGCATCGTCAAGCAGAACCACGGGTTCATCACCGTGTCCAGCAGCCTGGGGCAAGGGAGCTGCTTCAAGATCCACTTCCCGCTGCAGCAGGGCCAGGTGCTGGGCGATGCCCGCCCGAGCCAGGATGCGCCGCGGGCCTTGAACGGCGAGACCATCCTGCTGGTGGAAGACGAGCCGGCCATCGTGCTGACCACCCGGCGCATGCTGGCGGACCTGGGCTATGCGGTGCTGGCGGCTTCTGGCCCCGCGGAGGCCATGCGCATGGCGGCCAGCCACGCGGGCAAGATAGACCTGCTCTTCACGGACGTGGTGCTGCCGGAGATGAACGGCCGGGAATTGATGGGCGCCCTCTCCGAGCGCTTCCCCGGCCTGCGCTGCCTGTACATGTCCGGCTACCCGGCGGATGTGATCGCCCATCAGGGCATCTTGGAGGAGGGCCTCAACTTCTTGCAGAAGCCCTTTGAGGCCAAGGCCCTGGCCATCAAGGTGCGGCAGGTGCTGGAGGGCTGAGCTCCGCCCTCACCAATCCCCGCACGGCGTTCAAGATGTACAAGGCCTGGCATTCTGCCAGGTCTTTTTTTGTGAGCACGCGCTCTTCAAGCTCGCCCTGCTCCAGCAGCTCGGCGCGCAGGGTGCCGGCCAGCAGGCCGCAAGAAATTGGCGGGGTGTAGAGTCGGCCCTTGAGCTTGAGAGCGATGTTGGCACGGCAGGTCTCGGTGAGCTGGCCCAAGGTGTTGTGCAGCAGCACGTCTTGCGCATCGCCCTTGCCTGCCAGGGCCTGGTCGTAAACCTGGCGCTGGGTGGTCTTGTGGTAGAGAAAGGGGTCCGCAGGGTCCACGGCCTGCTTTGCCCAGGCCAGCTTCCATTGGGGCGGGTCAGGCCTCAATTCAACGCGCACCCGGGCCTGGCCCTGCGCATCCAGCGCCAAGCGCGCCACGCGCCAGCCCTCGCCATCCAGGGCTGCCAAGGCCGGCTCTGCCTTGGCCAGCGCCTGGCGCAGGCTGGCCTCATCGGCTTTGAAGCCCAGCATGCTGGCGCTGGCCAGCAGCCGGTCCAAGTGCCGCTTTAGCAGCCAGTAGCCGCGCGCCGGCTCCCAGCGCAGGCTCTCCAGCAGCTCAAAATCGCGCGGCATGGGCCGCTGGCCCAGAGCCTCGGCCTTGAGCAGGCATTCTTGCCATTCCTCATCAGCCTTGGCCGCGGCCGTCACCCCGCTGCCCACCGGGTAGCAGGCGCGGCCCTGGGCCAGGGTGAGGGTGCGGATGGCCACATTGAAGCTGGCCCGGCCATCAGGCGACCACCAGCCCAGGCTGCCGCAGTAGGCGCCGCGCGGCCCGGGCTCCAGCTGCTTGATCCAATGCATGGCCCGGGCCTTGGGCGCGCCCGTGACCGAGCCTGAGGGAAAGAGCGCGGCCAAGATCTGCGGGATGCTGGCCGAGGATTCTCCCTGCACCGTGCTGGTCATCTGCCAGACCGTGCGGAAGGCCTCGGCTTCAAAGAGCCGGCTCACGGCCACGCTGCCCGTGCCGCAGACTTTGCCCAGGTCGCTGCGCAGCAGGTCCACGATCATCACGTTCTCAGCCCGCTCCTTGCCGCTGGCCAAGAGCTCGGCGCGCAGGGCCTGGTCTTGCGCGGGCCACAGGCCGCGGCGCCGCGTGCCCTTCATGGGCCGCACGATCAGATGACGGCCTTGCTTCTCAAAGAGCAGCTCAGGCGAGAGCGAGAGCAGCTGGCCCGCGCCCCAGTCCAGAAAGGCGGCATGGCCGCAGGGCTGGGCCAGCCAGAGCTGCTGCCACAGGGCTTCGGCATCCTGGCCCGGCCATCCGCCATCCAGGGGAAAGGTGAGGTTGAGCTGGTAGCATTCGCCGCTTGCGATGGCGGCCTGCGCCCGGGCAAAGGCCGCCAGGTATTCTTGCTGCTGCCAGCGCGGGCTGAGCCGGGGCAGGGCACTGGCCGCGCCAGGCAAGGGCAAGGCAGCTTCTGCCGGGGCCTTGAACAGGCCGAACCAGGCCAGGGGCAGGCCGGGCTGGGGCGCGTGGGCTGGCAAGGCAGGGTCAAAGGCGGGCGCTGCCTCATAAGCGATGAAGCCCGCGGCCCAAAGCCCCTGCGCAACCCCGGCCTCGGCCGCGGCCAGGGCTGGCGCCACCTCAGCCAGCGTGCGGGCTTGCAGCACCTCTAGCGGGCTCTCAAAGCGCAGATGCTGGGCTTGCGACAAGAAGCAGATCTTGGCTTGCATGGCTCTCCTGGGCATGGCGCCATTTTGCATGGCGCAGGCCCGGCTTTCCATCAGCAAAAAGCATTGGACAAATCATGCTGGATTTGGAATACTCTGCCACCGCATGGTGGGCATAGCTCAGCTGGTTAGAGCACCAGATTGTGGATCTGGGGGTCGCGGGTTCAAATCCCGTTGCCCACCCCATGTCTTCAGCCCTCCGCTTCGCTTGAGTCGGAGGGCTTGATGTTTTAGAATGTCGCCAGGCGTCTGTAGCTCAGCTGGATAGAGCACTTCCCTCCGAAGGAAGGGGTCGGCCGTTCGAATCGGCCCAGACGCACCATTTTCCAGGCACCCTCAAGGGTGTGGGCAGGCCCAAAGGGCATCCCTCGCAGGATGCCCTTTGTTTTTGAGCCCCATCACCGCGATGTTGCCAGGAATTAACGGCAGTTTTGTATTGAGGGCCTGCGCTTGTGGTAGGGTGAGCCTGCAGGTTTTATGGCAGAAAGGCCAGCCTTTTGGTCCGTTGAGCAGTGAAAATGGGCCGTTCTTCTGCCAAAGACCTTGGCATAAAGGTTGCTCTCTTCAATCTGAGAAACTCGAGTCAACCTCAGGAGGCATCCATGTCAAGCACAGTCCGTCTGGCCTTGATGGCCATCGCCCTGGGCGCAGGCGCAGCCCTGGCCGCCGGCGAGTTCAGCTCAGACAGCATCATCCGCCTGCAGGCCAAGGGCATCGGCTTCGGCGAAGACCGGGCCATCAGCATCAGCCCAGAGGCCCGCAATGCGTTGCTGCCCTGCGTCAAGGGGCTCAAGGGCAACCGCCAGGAGCGGGTGGTGCTGGCCTTCAAGGCCAATCCCAAGGACCTTGAGAGCGCCACTGCCCTCTATACTTATATGCAGCTCTTGGGGGTGAACCGCCAGCAGATGCGGCTGGCCTCCCAGGACGGCGGCCGCCTGGGCCTCAAGGAGGGCGAATTGACCCTGCTCTGCGTGCCAGAAGGCCAGCCTTTGCCCCAATTCTGAGGCCGTCATGCTCTTGTGCGAGAAGGCTTGGATAGAGAAGCGCCGCTTCCAGCGCGTGGAGGCGGCCTTGAACGTGACCTATGCAAGGGTTGACCCGGAGCTGGCCCGCAGCCTGAAGGAGGGGGCGGACTACAAGGACACCCGGCTGGAGGTGGTGCCTGGCACCTACTTGAGCTCCCCGCTCATGTCGGCCATGACCCAGGACATCAGCGAAGGCGGCTTGTGCCTGGTGGCCAGCCAGCTGCTGCCCATAGGCAGCCATGTGCTGGTGGACATCCATCTGGCCAGGGCTGGCGAGAGGCTGAGGGCCTTGGCCCTGGTGATGCGCAGCGAGGATGGCCCGGCCAGCGACGGCACCAGCGCCAGCTGCCGCATGGGCTTGAAGCTGATCGCCCTGCAGAAGAAGGGCTTGCAGCGCCTGCAAGAGATCATCTTGCGGCGCTCAAAGCCCGGGCTGGCGCTGGGCCTGCGGAATGATTGAAGAAAAAGCCCAAAAGCAAGCCTTTCCAGGCCAATGCCCGGAAAGGCTTTGTTTTGCTTCCGCCCAGCGGAATGGCATTTAAGATTGACAAGCGATGCTAGAACCTTTAATCTTCCGACCTTGAATGGTCAAGAAGCGGCCTAACTCAATCAACGCGCCTCGAGACTGTTCAGATTGCCCACCCTAAATACCCATCTGGAGGTTCCTCAATGATCGCCAAGATCAAGCAGACCCTGAAGAAGTGGCAGGGCCGGGACCGGGTGACAACCCTCTCCCTGCTGGCCACCCTCTTCGGCGTGGCCTTCTTCTGGCACCCCACCATCGGCCATGCCGCTGGTGAAGCCGTTGCTGTCAGCCCGGTCGCCCAGGCTGCTCCTGCCGCTGCCGCCCCGGTCGCCGAGAAGGCTTTCGAGTTCTTCGAGTTCCTGGGCTACAACCCGATCGAGAAGTTCGGCCTGCTGGTGGTGCTTGGCATCGCCTTCATCGGCCTGGCCTACGCCTTCATGCTCATCAAGCAGGTCGGCAAGACTGACCGCGGCACCAAGAAGATGCAGGACATCGCCGCTGCCGTGCGCGAGGGCGCCCTGGCCTACCTGAAGGCCCAGACCGGCAAGATCGTCTGGTTCGTCATCGCCATCTTCATCATCCTGCTGGTCACCTACCAGGGCAGCGAGCCGGCCTTCAAGTACGGCCGCGCCTGCGCCTTCTTGATCGGCGCCATCTTCAGCTGGGCCACCGGCTTTGTGGGCATGTACTTCGCCACCGACGGCAACCTGCGCGTCGCGGCGGCCGCCCGCCACAGCTACGGCGACGCCCTGCAGGTGGGCTACCGCACCGGCACCATCACCGGCATGCTGCTCGACAGCCTGGGCCTGCTGGGCGGAACCACCATCTTCCTGCTCTATGGCGTCAAGAGCTATGAGGCCCTGCTGGGCTTCGGCTTTGGCGGCACCCTGCTGGCCCTGTTCATGCGCGTGGGCGGCGGCATCTACACCAAGGCGGCCGATGTGGGCGCCGACCTGGTGGGCAAGATCGAGAAGAACATCCCTGAGGACGATCCCCGCAACGCGGCCACCATCGCCGACAACGTGGGCGACAACGTGGGCGACTGCGCCGGCATGGCTGCCGACGTGTTCGAGAGCTACGAGGTCACCATCGTGGCGGCCATGATCCTGGGCCTGGCCTCCTTCGGCCACATCGGCGTCATCTTCCCCCTGCTGGTCCGCGGCGTGGGCGTGCTGGGCTCCATCATCAGCACCT
>CAYXCT010000135.1:0-6222 GCA_964463435.1 uncultured bacterium
CCGCGGCCCCGGCCGACAGCGCCTACCCATCGCCAGATTTCACGCTCAAGGACCTGGCCACTGGCAAGAGCATCACCCTCTCGCACCTCAAGGGCAAGGTGGTGCTGCTGGATTTCTGGGCCACCTGGTGCCCTCCCTGCCGCGCTGAGATACCGCACCTGGTGGATTTGAACCGCGAGCTCAGGCCCAAGGGCCTGCGCATCCTGGGCCTGTCCGTGGACCAGAACGGGCCCGCGCCGGTCCTCAATTTCATCAAGAATTTCGGCATCAACTACTATGTCATGCTCTGCACGCCGGAGGTGGCCCGGGCTTATGGCGGCGTCGATGGCATCCCTGCCACCTTCCTGCTGGGCAAGAACGGCGAGCTCTTGGGGCATTGGGTGGGCTACACGGATGCGCAGGTGTTCAGGGACGCGATCAAGGCGGCCCTGGCAAAGTGAGGCAACGGTGACAAGAGCCAAGACAGCCGCCCTCTGCATCCTCGCCTGCGCGCTGCTGGCCGCAGGCGAAGCTGTTTTGGGGGCGCCCACGGGCAGCATCCCCGCCTTCCCGCGCCTGGAATTGGAGGAGGGCGCGGGCCTGAAGGTCTCGGCCTCGGCCCAGGCCACCCTGGCCTGGCTGCAGGAGGGCGAGCGCCGGCGCTACTTCCCCGAGATGCCCCAGGGCGCGGTGCTGGTGATGGTGGAGTCCGAGCAGGAGATCCGCGCGGGCAGGTCCGCGGCAACGGGCGATGTGCTGCTGGCCGAGGAGGGCCCCTTGGAGCGCGGCAGCGTGCAGGTGGCGGGCGCCGAGGGCGATTTCTCCATGAAGGCCCTGGCGCGCGGCCTGCGCTTCCGCCTGGGGCCGGGCTCGCTCTTTCGCCTGCGCTCGCGCTGGCTGGCCCCGCTCTACGCGCGGCCAGCGGTGGCCCATCTGGGCCAGGGCAAGTCCGCCTACCGACTGGTCCTGGACCTGGATGCCGGGCCTACCCCGGCCTGCGGCCCGCTGCTTGAGCTGGACCTGGGCCGCAAGGTGCCCTCGCGCCTCATCAAGACCCTGCCGGCCAATCTCGAGTTCAAGCGCCTGCAGAGCCTCACCTGGTGCCTGCCCCCGGCCGAGGCCCGGCAGGTGGAGTTTGAGATCTCGGATGCGGTGCTCAAGACCTACCCCCCCCTGACCCTGCGCCAGCACGAGGAATCCCAGAAGGTGGTGGATGCCCTGGCCCGGGCCCTGGGCCGCGCGCGCTGATGCCTGAGCTGCCCGAGGTGGAGACCACCCGGCGCGGCCTGGAGCCCCGCATCCGCGGCCGCCGCATCCTGCGCGTTGAGCTTAGCCTGCCCAAGCTGCTCAAGGCCGCCCCGGCCGGGGGCTTGAAGAGCGCTGAGGGCCGCCGCATCCTTGGCCTGCGCCGGCGCGCCAAGCACCTTTGGATGGATTTGGAGGGCGGCCTGACCCTGTGCATCCACCTTGGCATGAGCGGCCAGCTCACCTGGTGGGATCCGGCCCTGCCCGACAGCCCGGGCTTCTTGCGCCACAGGCACACCGGCCTGCAGAAGACCGCCGGCCAGCATGCGCCGGATGCCCACACCCACCTGCTGCTGCACCTGCAAGGCGGCGGCCGCGTGCAGTACCGCGACCCGCGCCAGTTCGGGGCCCTGCGCCTGCTGCCCACCGCCGGGCTGGAGCGCACCCCGCCCTTTGCCGGCCTGGGCCCCGAGCCCCTGGAGCCAGGCTTCACCGCGCAGGGCCTCGCCGAGCGCCTGAAGGCCCGGCGCAGCCCCTTGAAGGCCCTGCTGCTGGACCAGGCTGTGCTGGCCGGCGTGGGCAACATCTACGCCGATGAGGCGCTGCATGCCTCGGGCCTGCACCCGTTGCGCCAGGGCGCGAGCCTCAAGCCCGAAGAAGCCTCCGCGCTGTGGCAGAGCCTGCGGCGCGCGCTCAGGCAGGGCATCCGCCTGGGCGGCTCCAGCATCAGCGACTATGTGAATGCCGAGGGCCGGCGCGGCGGCAACCAGGAGCAGCTCAAGGCCTATGGCCGCGCCGGCCTGCCCTGCCTGCGCTGCGGCACCCGGCTGAAGCGCATTCAGGTGGTTCAGCGCAGCACGGTCTTTTGCCCCCGGTGCCAAAGATCCAGCGGGGGATCCTCAAGGAAGGCTTGAAGCATGCAGATCATCTTGAATGGCAAGCCGCACGCGCTGGCAGAAGCCTCGAGCGTGGCCCAGCTCTTGGAGAGCTTGGGGCTCGCCGGCGAGCTGGTGGCCGTGGAGAGGAACCTGGAGATCGTGCCCAAGGCCGAGCGCGCCGCGGCGCGGCTTGAGGAAGGGGACCAGGTGGAGGTGCTGCGCTTCATGGGGGGAGGGCGATGAAGAGGGACGAGGGAACAGACCGGCTCGAGATCGCCGGCAAGCGCTTTGCCAGCCGCCTGCTCATCGGCACTGGCGGCTATTCCAGCTTTGCCGAGATGGAGGCCTGCCACTTGGCCAGCGGCGCGGAGATCGCCACCCTGGCCGTGGGCCGCCATGACCTGAAGGCGCAGGCCGCCGACAATGTCCTCAAGCACATCGACCGCAGCCGCATCACTTTGCTGCCCAACACCGCGGGCGCCTACACCGCGGGCGAGGCCGTGCGCCTGGCCCGCCTGGCGCGCGAGGCCCTGGGCACGGAATGGGTCAAGCTGGAGGTGCTGGGCAACCCCACCACCCTGTGGCCGGACGTGGCCGAGACCCTGGAGGCCTGCCGCATCCTGGTGCGCGAGGGCTTTGTGGTTCTGCCCTACACCACCGATGACCTGGTGGTGGCCAAGCGCCTGGAGGACGAGGGCGCGGCGGCGGTGATGCCGCTGGGCAGCATGATCGGCTCGGGCCTGGGGGTGCTCAATCCCGTGACGCTCGGCCTCATCATCCAGGCCGCCAAGGTGCCGGTCATCGTGGATGCTGGCGTGGGCCAGGCCAGCGACGCGGCCCTGGCCATGGAGCTGGGCGCGGATGGCGTGCTGCTCAACAGCGCGGTGGCGCTGTGCCAAGACCCGCTGTCCATGGCCCAGGCCATGGGCTTGGCCGTCCGCGCCGGGCGGCTCTCCTTCCTCTCTGGCAGGATCGCCAAGAAGACCTATGCCACGCCCAGCTCGCCGGGCGCCGGCCTGCAAGGCTGAGATGAGGGTGCTGGTCGCCATGTCGGGCGGGGTCGATTCCTCGGTGGCCGCCGCCCTGCTCAAGGAGCAGGGGCACGAGGTGCTGGGGGTCACGCTCAAGGTCTGGCAGGACAAGGGCCCGGGCCAGGCCTGCGCCCGGCCCGGGGGGGAAGGCCCGGCCGCCATCGCCAACCCCTGCTGCGGGGCCGAGGCCATGGCCGATGCCGCGGCCGTGGCCGGGCGGCTGGGCATCGCCCACTATGTGCTCAACTATGAGGAGCTCTTTCGGCGCGAGGTCATCCAGGACTACCTGGAGAGCTACCAGCAGGGCCGCACGCCCAACCCCTGCATCGCCTGCAACGACCGGGTCAAGTTCGGCCCCCTGCTCAAGTCGGCGCTGGACTTGGGCGCCGACCAGCTCGCCACCGGGCATTACGCGCGCCTGGAGCGCGCGCCCGAGGGCGGGCTCAGCCTGCTCAAGGCCCGCGACGCGCGCAAGGACCAGACCTACTTTCTCTACCGCCTGGGCCAGGGCCAGCTGGAGCGCCTGTCCTTCCCGCTGGGCGGCCTGGACAAGGGCGCGGTGCGCCAAGAGGCGCGGCGCTTCGGCCTGCGCACCGCGGAGAAGCCCGAGAGCATGGAGCTGTGCTTCGCGCCCGCGGGTGACCACGGCGCGGCCCTGCGCGCGCTGCTGCCCAAGGAGGCGCTGCGGCCCGGGCCCATCACCGATGCCCAGGGGAAAGTGCTGGGTAGACATCAGGGCCTGGTCTTTTATACTATTGGCCAGCGCAAGGGCCTGGGCCTGCCCGGCCCCGAGCCCTACTATGTCTCTGCCTTGCACCCGGCCAGCAACACCGTGGTCGTCTCCCGGGTCTCGGATGTCCGGCGCCTGGGCCTGGTGGCGGGCGATGCGCGCTGGGTGGCGGGCGCGCCGCCCAGCGCGCCCTTCCGCGCCAGCGTCAAGATCCGCTCAGCCCATCCCGGGGCCATGGCCCTGGTGACGCCCCTGGGCGAGGGCGGCTTTGAAGCCCGCTTTGACGAGGCCCAGCCGGCCATCACTCCCGGCCAGGCCGCTGTGGCTTATGACGGTGAGCGCTGCCTGGGGGGCGGCGTCATCCTTTCCCCGCGAGACTGATCCCATGGCCAAGAAGCCGCAGACACCCAAGCTGGACCCCAGCGATGAAGCCCTGGTGGAGCGCATGGCCGCCGAGGACCAGGCCGCGCTGGAGCTGGTGATGCAGCGCTGGAGCCGGCCCATCTTCTCGCTGGCCCTGCGCATCCTGCGCGACCCGGGCATGGCCCAAGAGGTCACCCAGGACGTGTTCCTCAAGTGCTGGCGCTCGGCCTCCACCTTCCAGCAGAGCCGGGGCAGCTTCTCCTCCTGGGTGCTCACCATGACCCACCATGCCGCCATCGACCAGCTGCGGCGCCAGAAGGCCCGGGGCAAGGACGTGCTGCAGACTTTCAGCGACGCCATGGCCGCCACCATCGCCGGCCCCAGCCACGGGGTGAGCGGCTGGCAGCGCCTGCGGCTCGAGAAGGCCCTGGCCCAGCTCACCGCGAGCCAGCGCCAGGTGGTGGAGCTGGCCTACTTTGAGGGGCTGACCCGCGAGGAGATGGCCGAGCGCCTGGGCGCGCCGGTGGGAACGGTGAAGACGCGCCTGCGCGACACCTTGCTCAAGCTGCAAAAGGTGTTCTCAGACCCGGAGCAGGAGATTCAATCCCTGCCGGACCTGCGCCCGTAAATTGGTATGCGCAAGCCTTGAAGAGCCCGCTGGCGGGGCTCGCCTGAACGCTAGGATGGACCCATGAAAATCATGTCCAAGATCTCCAAGAAGCTCAGCGGCTGCCTCGAGGATGAGGCGCTGCTGGAATACTCCCTGGACGGCCTGGCGGGCAAGGAGCTCAGCCGGGCCCAGGAGCACTTGGGGCATTGCCAGCGCTGCCGCGAGCAGCTGCGCGAGTACCTGAGCTTTGCCGAGGCCATGGCCTTGTCCGTGCCCCAGGTGGAGCCGCCCAGCGATTTGGCCGACAAGGTCCTCAAGAAGGTCACATCGCACTGACCGCCTGCCGCGCCGCGGCGGGTGCAATGGGCGGGCCTTGGCCCGCCCTTCTTTTTTGCCAACCCAAGAGGTGCCATGAGCGTCATCCCTGAGGTCAAGCTCAAGCCCGGCGGAGAGCAGCGCCTGCTCGACGGCGGCAGCTGGGTCTTCCGCAACGAGCTGGACCTGCAGCAGAAGGACCTGGCCCCGGGCAGCTGGGCGCGCCTGGCCTCGCCCCGCGGCCGGCCCATGGCCGTGGGCTTCCTCAACACCCGCGCCGCGCTGTCCTTCCGCAGCCTGGCCCGCAGCGGAGAGTTCCCCGGCGAGGAGGACCCTTGCGCGGTCATCCGCGCCCGCCTGCGGCAGGCCCTGTCCCTGCGCCAGGACCTGGGCCTGGAGCCCGCCGCGCGGCGGCTGGTTTTCTCGGAGGGCGACCACCTGCCGGGCCTGGTGGTGGACCAGTTCGGCGAGGCCCTGGTGATGCAGCTGGGCGCGGCCGGCTTTGAGGCGCTCAAGCCCTGGCTGGCCGAGGAGCTCAAGGCCCTCACCGGCTGCCAGGCTTTAGTGGAGCGCAGCGAGGGGCCGGCGCGCGAGCGCGAGGGGCTCGAGGAGAAGAGCGGCCTCTTGTGGTCCGCGCCCGGCTTTGATGCCGCGCGGCTCTCCCGCTGGGCCGTGGCCGAGCAGGGCCTGTGCTTCAGCGCCGACCTGCTGCAAGGCCAGAAGACCGGCTTCTTTTTGGACCAGCGCCAGACCCGCGCCACCCTGCGCTCCCTGGCCCGGGGCCGGCGCTGCCTGGACGCCTTCTGCCACACCGGCAGCCTGAGCATCGCCATGGCCGCGGGCGGCGCCAGCGCGGTGCTGGGCCTGGACAGCTCAGCCCCGGCCCTGGAGCTGGCCCGCGCCAATGCCCAGGCCAATGGCGTGGCGGACAAGGTGAGCTTTGAGGCCGCCGACTGCTTTGAGCGCCTGCGGAGCATGGCCAAGGCTGGCGAGCGCTTTGGGCTGGTGCTGCTGGACCCGCCGGCCATGACCAAGGGCAAAGAGGGGCTGGAGGGCGCCCTGCGCGGCTAC
>CAYXCT010000136.1:0-6211 GCA_964463435.1 uncultured bacterium
GCCCCAGGGCCTCCAAGCGCTGGCGCTTCCAGGCTTGCGGCCCGGGCTGGTCCAACTCGAACACCGTCATGGCCGCGGCGAGCTCGGGCCGCCGCTGGGCGAAGGTGTCCAGGCCCGCGCCCAGGATGACGTATTGCCCGACCCCCTGGGCCGCCTGCTCCTCGACCAGGTCTTCGATGAAGCGCGCACGGGCCAGGATGGAGGCGCGGAAGGGCCGCGTGAAGGGGCCCATGTCTGGCCGGTCGCGCCAGCCCTCGGCCGGGTCCGCGAGCTTGAGGCCCAGCACATCCTCGAACACGTGGGGCGGCGCATCCGCCTCCACATGCAGGGCCCGCCACAGGGCCACGCGCAGGGCGGTGCTGTCAGGAGCGGGAATGGGCTCTTCAGCCATGGCCTCCATCCTTTGAGAGCTCAGCGCCCTGGGCGCGCTCAGGCCCTGCCGCGGCGCGGCTTGAGCGGCACCAGCCAGAGGGCCACCAGCGCCACGGCGGCAAAGCCCGCGCTGGTCGAGAAGGCCACCTCTTGGCCAAAGCGGTCCCACAGCCAGCCAAAGATCAGGCCTGCCGGCAGGGACAGAACGCCCGTGACCAGGCCGTACCAGCCGAAGCAGGTGCCCTTGCTGCGCTGGCTGGCCAGGGCAGCCACCAGCGATTTCTGCGGCCCTTCGGTGAGCCCATGGAAGAGGCCATAGACCAGGAAGAGCGCGCCCACCACAAAGGGGTCGCTGAAGAAGGCCATGCTCAGGTAGATGGCGATGTAGACCAGCCAGCCCAGGGTGATGGTGGGGCGGGCGCCGATACGGTCCACCACCGGGCCGCCGGCCAGGGCGCTCATCACCTTGACCATGGCCAGGCAGGACCAAAGCAGGGCCTGGGTGGTCACTGAGCCGTGTTCGCGGCTCACTTTCAGCAACAGGAACATGTCGCTGGCCGCGCCCAGGGTGAAGATGGCCAGGGGGATGAGCAGGGGCCTGATCTCGGGCGGCGGCACCCAGCTGAAGGGCCGCGCACGGGGGTGGGGATGGCTGTCTTTGGCTTCGCGCACGAACAGGGCCACCAGCCCCAAGCCGATGAGCCCGGGCAGGGCCGCCAGCACGAAGATGAGGCGCAGGTTGCCGTGCAGCAGCCACACCAGGCCGATGACCAGCAGCGGGGCGAAGACCTGCCCTAATGTGTCCATGGCGTTGTGAAAGCCGTAGATGCGGCCGCGGGTCTCTGGCGTGGCCACGGCTGCCAGCAGGCTCTCGCGCGGGCTGGTGCGCAGGCCCTTGCCCACCCGGTCGGTCACGCGCACCGCCACCACCTGCCAGGGCGCCATGGCCAGCGCCATCAGGGGGCGCACCGCGCCGGATATGGAGTAGCCCAGCACCATCAGGGGCCGGCGGCGGCCGGTCTTGTCGACGCGGCGGCCGGCAAAGACTTGCACCACGCTGCTGGTCATGTCGGCCATGCCATCGATGAGGCCCACGGCCATGGCGCTGCCGCCCAGCACCGTGGTGACGAAGAGCGGCAGCAGCGGCACCACCATCTCGCTGGCCACGTCGGTGAAGGCGCTCACCATGCCCAGCAGCAGCACCTGGGTGCCCAGCCAAGTGGGCAGCCAGTGCCGCACTTTGAGGATGGTGCGATGGTTGAAGTGCTGGCTCGGCTGGCGGGGGCGGCGGATGAGCAAAGCAGGTCCCTGGGATGGGGGGGAGCGGCGTCAAGGAGCCTTGTGGCCTTCAGGGGCTCATCCCATAATTTTAACCCGCCCGCCGGGAGCGGACAAACAGTTTGGTAGCTGCCTTCTCATTTTCACAATATCTTGTAATCAGGCCGCCATAGTTTCCGGGTTTCCTTTTCTTAATAATCGAAATTCAGCGGTCCTCCAAGCCTGTATGTGGATTGGAGTCTTGCTCCCGATGTCCCCAAAGTCCGATTTTCGGACTTCACTTTAGCCCCCCTGGCCGGACATGGTGTTCGGTCGCCTTTGGGAGGCGACCGTCGCCTCGTTCTGGGGCTGCCTATGCAAAGCTCGGGATTGGCTGGTAGACGAAAGCCTTTTGATTATGATTTGTCCCTGTTAGGGTCTAAACTATTGCAGGATCATCAGATGCTTGGTTTGGAGGTTTATAAGGCATGTTGTAAGGGATGATTTTCTCCGGAGTTAACCGGAGACTTAAGGAGGGCTTGATGAGCGATTTCGAGGTTGGCCAGGTTCTGGTCCATAATGAGATGCCTGAGATCGGGCGTTTAAAAGTGGAGTGGGTTTCTGATGACCAAGTTCGCCTAGTTCTTGACAGAAAGCACGCTGGAGGAACGAAGGCCTTTCAACTTCCCAACTCCCATCTAGCCCTAGCTGCGGACCAAGCCACAGCCGACTACGATCCGCCAAAAACCGATAAGTCATTGAAAGTGAAGAAGGCAAGCCGGCGCGCCATTGCGGCAAGCCTTCCTTTTGAAGAAGCTTATAAACGATTTCTGGCAACTTATCCCAAGGGTTTCGAGGACCCGGCATATTTGGAAAAGGAACGCGATTATAAGGCAAGGGCTTTGGCTCAATGGAATCAATATTTCTCCGCCTCTGCTTTGGCTGAGCTAAAGTCTTCGGGGGACAGCGCTGCTGTTGCACATGCTTTTGGCGAGGTTTTCAATGTCATCGCGTTGATGCATATCCCTGGGGAGTGGATACCTTTTCATAATGCATTAAAATCAAGCCCAGCCGCTATTGCATTGGCAGAGGTGTATGCCGAAGTTGTTGGTGCAGGTTGCTTCACGGAAGATAGCTTTCGGAAAACGCTGATGGCGTTTGAAGCCATAGGAATAAGCAAGCCCAAGTGGACTGTCTTTTCTTACTGGCCCTATGTAGCCACTACAAGAGGGTTCCCATTCATCAAGCCGACCTTGATCAAGGCTGCGGCTGCCGGATTGGGGGTCGCATTGAATTATGAGCCTGCTGCGAATTGGTTGACCTATAGCCAAGCCCGCGGCCTGTACGAGGAACTTTGGGGCAAGCTGCAACCCTTGGGAGCCCGCGATTGGGTGGATGTTCAAACCTTCCTTTGGCTAGGTTGGAAAGAGCTGCCTAAAGCTGATTAAGATAAAGGCCCTTCTGCCGATTGGTGGAGGGGCCTTTTCGCTTGTGAATCAAGCGCCAGAAGGAACAAGTGCCGGCTTAGTTGGCGCAATTTTAAGAACGACTGGCCTCTTCGGACCCTATGCCGGGCGCCTGCGCGGAAACGTACGCCAATCTGATCGTGTCCTCGCCGATCTTATCACTGGCCAACAATCGGAGCGGTGGGCGAGGACCTGCGAAAAAAGGCGTGCCGTGACCGAGCACGAAGGGGCGGAAGTAGAGCCGATACTCATCAATAAGGCCAAGCTCTGTCAGGCTTCGCGCCAGGTTAGGCCCGGCAATGGCAATCTCACCGGCGAGCCGAGCCTTGAGCTCTCGAAGAAAGGACCCGATGTCATCTTGGACCAGCATGGCGTTGGGGCCGACTGACATCAGCGAGCGCGATGCGATCCACTTGGGATGGCTTCTCCACGCCGCCGCAAAGTCGGCTTCCTCTGCGCCCCAATCGGGCTGATCCTTGTCCCAATATCGCATGATCTCGTACGTCCGGCGGCCATACACGCTGCCGGCTAGGCCTCGCTCGTGCTCGATGAAGTGACGGAAAAGAGCGGAATCGGGCCGTCCCATCTCCAGATGGTCGACGTATCCATCCAAGGACTGGGACAATCCAAAAATCATCTTCGCCATTGCAGTGCCTCCTCTCCGGGTTGGGCGACATCGGATGAGCTCTCTGGGCGCTTCTTTGCGGCTCTGAAAATCGCTTGGGATTGTGGTTTTTCTTTTCTCCCTAGCGGGCAAGCACCTTCTTCAAGCGAGCTTTGGACAGGTTCTCTTTCACCACCCATTGCACATGCTTGCCTGGTTCTTTCATCCACGCTTCAAAAGCTGGCTTGCCAAGCTCAGGGCAGGCCGCCACGGCCACGGACCAGCCATAGCCCAGGGTTTGGCGCAGGGAAAGGAAGCCCGGGTCATTGCAGGCGCCGCCCTGGTCAGCTAGCTTGCGGGTGATGGCGCCCAAGAGCTTGAGGGCTTTGGCGGCAAACGCCTCATCTTTGAGCAGGCAAGGCTCGCACAGGCCTGCCACGCAGGCGCGCTGCTCAAGCCAGCTTCCCTTGGCCAGGCGCGCGCAAGCCTTGAGGCACAGGGCCGGGTCCTTGTCGCCGATGGCCTGCAGGCCCATGGCCACGGCCTCGCGCACGCGCCAGCGGGGGTCATTGGCGAATGCCAGCATCTGCCCTAAGGCTGCGCCATCTCCCTCGGCTGCCAGGCACCCCAGGCCGCCCACGCCGCACATGGCCAGGAAGGCCTGCGGCGTGTTCTCGGGCGCTTGGGAGGGGCCCAGCTTGCACCAGCCCAGGAATTGGGCCTTGGAGCCGGCTGCGGCCACGGCCCAGAACAGCTCCAAGCTGGCGCGGGGCCCAGGCAGGCCGCAATGCTCCAGCAGGTAGCTGTCCCAGTCTTTGAGCTTTGCGAGATTGGCGGCGTGCGCTTTGGGCGGGTTCATGCTGCTCCTCAAGCCGATGAGCGGCAAAGAATGACTAGGATATTGGCCACAGAAGGCTGCGAGGAGGGAACTAGTTGAGACCGCTTTTGCGGGCTATCAAGATCCGGTGCCATGGTGTGGTGTTCTCTAGGAAGCGCGTCCGCTCCGTCTTGGCGGTCATGTTCGCCTCGATGAAGACACGGGAGTATTCATCGAGATGCAGGATATCGGAGATGACGGCAACCCCGCCGGGCTTCAACACGCGCGCGATTTCTTGGCAAGCCTTTTCCCTTCCCGCTCTAGTGGGGATATTGTGGATGCACAGGTTTGAGAGCACCACGTCAAACGAGCCATCGGGAAATGATAGCTCCCGGGCATCCTCGCCCCTGACCTCCACTCTATCAAGCACGCCCTCGAGCTCGGCGTTTTTAAGAGTATCCGCGGGGTTGTTGCCCTTCATGTCCACCTGGCTCCAGATATCGATGCCGCAGCTCTTGCCGTGGGGGAGCCTTTTGGCTGCGCCGATCAGCAGAAGGCCGCGGCCGGTCCCCACATCCAGCACCGCTTCGTTGCCCTTCAGATCTGCCATGGAAAGCAAATGCTCCCTGAGGCGGAGCTTTCCAACATGCACATAGAAGAGCATCTTGACCATCAAATACAGGATCAGCAGGGCGGCAGACAAGCATGCGGCGCCCAAGACCTTCAAGGTTGCGCTGCAGCCAGCGAGCAGGCTCGCGCCTATTGCGCATGCGATGAGGCAGGCGGACATCAAACGGACGGGGAAGCCATCGAAGCCGTAATCGGGGTTCAGCCTTTCTGGTTTTGCCTTTTGGGGGATGCCCAGCCATCTTCGAAAGGCGACGACTGACCAGACGCCTTCAACCAAGCCGAAGGGCCATGCGCCTTGCAGAAAGCCGTAGATGGAGCCCAAGACGCAGGAGGCTGCAAAGCCCAGCACGAACCAATGGCTCCGGCTCTCAAGGGCATAGAACACGAGCATGGCAGAGACTGCGAACAAACCAAACAGGGTGAGAGCGCTCATGGAAGGCCCCTTTGGGAAGTGGTTGCCGATTTTAAAAGTCCGCCTATATGGTTGCCTGTGAAAGATTAAACCTTGATTTTAAAAATGAATGCGAGAAACCATATAAATGTGGGCAAAAGAATAACAATGGCAGAAAAAACTAAGCCACATTTGAAAAGAAAAGGCCCATACTTTGGATGTTTGTTAGGCATGTATTGACGAAGGACTAGCTCGATGACCCATCCGCCTGTGTAAAAAAAATTGGCAATCAATGGTGCGGCGAAAAGCGAGAGTGATTCTACAGCATCCTCTCCGGGTTTGAGTTGACCAGAATGGGAAACGAACCAATAAAAGAGGAATAGACTTGGGAGTCCCAAGACTAAGAGGATGATATTAAATGGAATACGTCGGAGTTCCCACCAAGCGACTACTTGGCGCCATGAGCGGGGCTCTGTATTTTCTTGAAATAGAAAAATCCAAAGTCTGTTGTTAGTAAAAAGGCTCACGGCGGCTCGAGAAAAGAATGATCTAGTCTGGGGGCTTGTGTCTGTAATTATGCCCTCGACTCGGCGGCCTATGCCGCCTTCGCTCGGGGCAAAATGAAAAAGCGCCCGGCTTCTGGATAGAGGCCGGGTGCTTTTTCATTTTGGCTC
>CAYXCT010000137.1:0-6172 GCA_964463435.1 uncultured bacterium
GGTCCTGCACGTCGATGGCCTTGGGCGCCGGGCTGCCCTTGGCCAGCACGCAGCGGTAGAAGCGCAGCTCCAGCTTGCGGTCCGGGTAGCTGTAGCGGATGGTGTCCAGGTGCTCGCCCACCGAGACCTCGATGCCCAGCTCCTCCATCAGCTCGCGGCTCACGCAGTCCTCATCGCTCTCGCCGGGCTTGATCTTGCCGCCCGGGAACTCCCAGACCCCGCCCAAGCGGTCCTCAAAGCGGCGCTGGGTGATCAGGTAGCGCCCGGCTTCCTGAACCACTCCTACGCCAACCACCTTCATGTCATCATCCTTGTTCTCAGGCATGGTTCCCTCTTAGTCGCGGGGGGTAGGCAGGGGCTTGGGCTTGGCCCCGCTGGCGGACTCGTCATCCACCATCTTCTTCAAGAGCTTGATGCGCTTGGTGATCTCGGCCTGGCGCTTGCTGGCCGGGAAGAGGCGGCAGTACTTCTCCCAATAGCTCAGAGCCTCGCCGGTGCGGCTCAGGCGCTCCAGGATGACCGCCGCGTTGACATAGGCGGCGGCGTCCCAGGGCGCCACCTGCAGGGCCAGCTTGTACATGTCCAGGGCCTGGCTGATCTTCTCCTCGCGGTCGAGGATGATCCCCAGGTTGAAATAGGCGTTCTCCAGCGTGTCCTCGTTCTTGGGCGCGTTCTGCACCACCCAGCGGTTGAGCTTCTCGGCGTCGGGCAGGCGGTTCTCGAGGATGTAGATGGCCGAGAGGTTCTCGGCCGCCTCCATGTCCTTGGGCGAGAGCGTCAGCACGGCCCGGTACTCCACCTCAGCCTCCTTGAACTCGCGGCGCTTGAAGTGCAGGGCCCCCTTGTTGAAGCGGGTCACGGCGTCGCGGGGCCTGAGCTCCAGCGCGGTCTTGTAGTGCTCCATGGCCTTGTCGTCCTTGTCCTCATCGGCCAGGATGTTGCCCAGGCTGGCGTGCAGCTCGGCGTCCTTGCCGTCCATGACCAGGCCCTTGGTGGCGATCTGCTCGGCGTCCGGCAGCGCGCCCTTGAAGTCATAGACCAGCGAGAGGTTGTAGAAGGTCTTCAGGTCCGTGGGGTTGAGCGCCAGGGTGCGCTTGTAGCAGTAGATGGCGTTGTTGTAGTCCTCGAACTGGCCATAGGCCGAGCCCAAGTGCCGCCAGAGGTGGGCGTTGCCCGGGTCCTTCTTCACCTCTTCGCGCAGATAGGCGATGGCATGGCGGAAGTCGCCGCGGGCGTAGAAGGTGTCGCCCACCGTGCGGGTGGGCTCGGGGGTGGCCGTCACCACCACATCCGCCTGGGCCGTGGCGCTGGCCGGCTGGGCCGCGCCCTCGGGCCCGGGCTTCTCGCCGGCCATCAGGTCGCGCTTGATGCAGCCCGGCTGCAGGGCCAGGCCTGCCAGGCCCAGCGCCAGCGCCAGGCCCAGCAGGGGCAAAGAGCTCTTGCGCATCACACTCCCTTGAGCGATCGCAGGCCCGCGTCCAGCAGGGCCCCGCTTTTATCCCAATCATAGCCCTGCCGCACAAAGCCCAGGGCCTCGGCGGCCAGCGAGCGGCCCAGGCCCGGGTCCTTGAGCAGCCGGATCACGGCCTCGGCCACGGCCTGGGGGCCGTCCGCGGCCAGCAGGTGCCTGCCGTCCTCGGCGCCCACCGCCCGCGCCGCCAGCGGGCTGGCCACCACCGGGGTGCCCAGGGCCATGGCCTCCAAGAGCTTGTTCTGGATGCCGGTGGCCGTGCGCACCGTGCACAGGGCCACGGCCGAGCGCTGCACCCAGGGCCGCACATCCGGCACAAAGCCGGGGGCCAGCACGGCCCTGTCCTCCAGCACCGGGGCCAGGGCCTTGGGGGCCCCGCCGCCGACAAGGAAGAGGTGCGCGCCAGGCAGGGCGCGGCGCACCCGGGGCAGCGAGGCCTGGCCGAACTCGAGCGCGGCCTGCCAGTTGGGCGCATAGCCCAGCTGGCCCACAAAGCAGACCGCCAGCGGGTCGCGGGGCTGGGCCTCATCTGGGTGATGATAGTCGAAGTCCACGCCGTTGGGAAGAGAGGAGAGCCCCGGCCCTCCCGCCTGCAGGCTGGCCAGGTAGCGTCGGTCGCCCTCCCCGTTGGTGAAGCTGGCGCCAAAGCGGCCGGCCAGCGAGGCCTCATAGCCCATCAGGCGGCCCTGCTCCACGCCCCAGTAGGCCTGGGCCAGGCTGCCGGGGCTGGCCTGCTCGTAGCGCTGCAGGGCGTAGGCGGACATGGCATCGCAATAGTCCAGGGCCGCGGGCAGGCCCAGGCCCAGGGCGTAGGGCGCCATGCGCAGGCGGTAGGCCAGCACGGCCTCAAAGCCCCGCGAAGCCGCCAGGCCCTGGGCCAGGCGCCGCATGGCCGGGCTGGAATAGGCCGCCACATTGAAGGGCTCGCGGCCGAAGAAGGCGCGGGCGGCATTGGCCTTGATGCGCCAGCCCGGCAGCACCACGGGATGCAGGCCTTCGCTGAGCAGGCCGCGCAAAGCCGCGGTGCGCTTGGGATCCAGCTCGGCGCGCGAGCGCACAAAGCAGGCCAGGCCCAGCTGGTGGCCGCGCGCCTTGAGCAGGCGCAGCCAATGCCAGGCCCGCATGCGGTCGCCGTCCACGGGCGCGTGGGGCAGGATGGGGCAGAGCACCAGCAGCTTCATGGGGCCTCAAGCCAGGGGGGTCAGCAGCTCTTGATACAGCTCGGCGTGGCGCTGGGCCATGTCGGCTAGGCCCCATTCAGGGCCCAGGCTCTCGCGGCCGGCCTGGCCCAGGCGCTGGGCCAGGGCCGGGTCTTGCAAGAGCTTGAGCAGGCGCTGGCTCAGGGCCTGGCTGTCGCCAGGGGTGCAGAGGTAGCCGGTCTTGCCCTCGCGCACGATCTCAGGGGCGCCATCCACATCCGTGGCCACCACGGGCAGGCCCAGGGACATGGCCTGGGCAAAGACGCAGGGCAGGCCCTCGAAGCGGCTGGTGAGCAAAAAGGCATCGGCGCAGGCCAGCAGGCCCGCGGCATCCTGGCGCCAGCCGAGGAAGTGCACGCGCTCGGCGATGCCCAGGCTCGCGGCCTGGGCCTGGCATGCCTCCAGCAGCGGCCCGCCGCCGATGTAGATGAAATGCAGGGGCTCGGGCCCGGGCCAGGCCTTGAGCGCTGCCGCGGCCGTGGCCACGAAGCAGGCCGGGTCCTTCTGCGGCTTCAAGTTGGCCAAGGTGGCCACCAGCTTGGCATCGCGGGGCAGGCCCAGGCCCCGCAGGCGACCGGCGCGCTCCTCTGGGCTGAGCCTGGGCAGGCTCCAGGCCCCCAGGTCCACAGCCGCGCGGATCACGCGGTACTGGCTGGGCCGGCCTATGCCCATCAGCAGCCCCTTGTCGCGCACGGACTCAGCCACTGCCACCAGCGCCTGGGTGCCGAGCGCGAGCCCGCGCTCCAGCAGGGCATAGGCCCGGCGCGCCAGGGCGGGCTGGCTGTCATTGAAGGACCAGCCGTGCGCGGTGTGGGCCACGCAGGGCACCCCGGCCAGGAAGGCGGCCAGGCGGCCCACCAGCCCGGCCTTGCTGCTGTGGGTGTGCACCAGGTCAAAGTCGCCGCGGTTGAGCATCCACGCCAGGCCCAGCACGGCCTTCAGGTCCTGCCAGGGCGCGATGGGATGCACCAGGCTGGGCCAGGCCAGGGCCCGCCCGCCCAGGCGGGCGCGGGCCTCATCCCACAGCAGGCCGCCCTCCCCGGCGATGAGGCGCGCGTCAAAGCGCTCCGGGTCCAGCCGCGCCGCGACCTCCAGGGCCGCTTGCTGGGCGCCGCCCAAGTCCATGCGCGTGACGATGATGGCTATCTTGAATTTCCGCATGCGCCCTTCAGCGGCCCAGCAGCACCACGCTGCCCTGGCTCAGCAGGTTGGCGAAGGGCAGGCGCTCGCGCACCTGGCCATCCCAGAGATGGTGGCACTTGAGGATGCGCACCTGGCGCGCCGCGCAGAAGCCCTTGAAATCCTCAAGGGTGAAGAAATGGATGTTGGGCGTCTGCCACCACTCATAGGGCAGCAGCTCGTTCTTGGGCGTGCGGCCCTTGAGCAGCAGCTCAAGGCGCAGGGCCCAGTGGCCAAAGTTCGGGAAGCTGACCACCGCGCGCCGGCCCACCCGCAGCACCTCGTCCACCAGCTTGTCCGGGTAGCGCACCTGATGGATGGTCTGGCTGACGATCACGGTGTCGTAGGACTGGTCCCCGAAGGCCGCCAGCCCCCCGTTCAGGTCGCGCTGCACCACGGGCAGGCCCTTCTCCAGGCAATGGAGCAGGTGGGCCTGGTCGATGTCCACGCCCATGCCCCGCACGCCCTTGAGCCGGATGAGCTGCTCCAAGAGGCTGCCGTCCCCGCAGCCCAGGTCCAGCACCCGGCTGCCGGGCTCTATCCATTCGATCATGGCGGCCAGGTCGCTGTGCTCGGCCAGGCCGCTGGTGAGGCGGCTCATGCTCCCTCCTTGCGCGCCGTGGCGGCCAGAAAGCGGCCCAGGATGGCGGCCACCGCGTCCACCTCCAGCAGGAAGGCGTCGTGCCCGGCCTGGCTCTCGACTTGCAGGTAGGTGACATCCTTGTGGCAGGAGAGCAGGGCGTCCACCAGCTCCAGGCTCTGGTAGGGCGGGAAGAGCCAGTCTGAGGAGAAGCTCAAGACCAGCACGCGCGAAGCCACCCGCGCCAGGGCCTGGGCCAGGCTGCCGCTGCCCCAGGACTGGGCCGCGTCAAAGTAGTCCATGGCCTTGGTCATCAGCAGGTAGCTGTTGGCGTCAAAGCGCTCCACGAACTTGCTGCCCTGGTGGTCCAGGTAGGTCTCCACCGAGAACTCCTGGCCGAAGCCGTAGCTGAACTCGCCGCGGCCCTTGAGGGCCCGGCCGAACTTGGCGTGCATGGCCTCATCGCTCAGGTAGGTGATGTGGCCTATCATGCGGGCGATGGCCAGGCCGGTGGCTGGGATCTCCTTGCCGTAGTAGTCGCCGCCCGCGAAGTGCTCGTCGCTCAAGATGCTGTTGCGGCCCACCGCGTTGAAGGCGATGCTCTGGGCCGAGAGGCGCGGCGTGCTGGCGATCACCAGCGCGCTCTTGGCGAAGCCGGGGTAGCGCAGGGCCCATTCCAGGGCCTGCATGCCGCCCAGGCTGCCGCCGGCCACGGCCAGCAGATGGTCCAGGCCCAGGGCGGCCAGCAGGGCCCTCTGCACCTGCACCATGTCGCCGATGGTCACCACCGGGAAAGCGATGCCAAAGGGCTTGCCCGTGGCGGGGTTGAGGCTGGCCGGTCCGGTGGTGCCCGAGCAGCCGCCCAGCACATTGCTGCAGATGATGAAATACTTGTCGGTGTCAAAGGCCTTGCCCGGCCCGATGGCGTCTTCCCACCAGCCCGGCGAATGGCCCAGCTCGCCGTGGAAGCCGGCGGCGTGGGCGCTGCCCGAGAGGGCGTGGCAGATGAGCACGGCATTGTCGCCCCGGCCCCGCAGGCGGCCGTAGGTCTCGTAGGCCACGGTGATGGGGCCCAGGCTCTCTCCGCAATCCAGCTCCAGGGCCTGCTCCAGCGTGAGCGAGCGGGCCTGGACCACGCCGACGGATGCTCTGTTGTCTTGTGTCATGGCGTCCCGATGAGTGGGGAACTATCCCAGGATTATACCCCAGAGGCGGCCTTATCCAAAGCCCGCAGCGCAGCCCTTAAAACGGGCAAGGCCAGGAAGGGCCGGCTCCCGGCGGCCCCTCCTGGCCTGCTCGCGCTTCTGCTGCTCGCTGCCCCTGCTGCTTATGCCTTGCCCAGCGCCGAATCCAGGTCTTGCAGGATGTCGTCGATGGATTCGATGCCCACGGACAGGCGGACCAGGTCAGGCGTGATGCCGCCCTCCTTCTGCTGCTGCTCGTTGAGCTGGCTGTGGGTGGTGGTGGCGGGGTGGATGATCAGGCTCTTGGCGTCGCCCACATTGGCCAGGTGGCTGAAGAGCTTGAGGCTGTCGATGAACTTCTGGCCGCTCTCCTTGCCGCCCTTGATGCCGAAGACCACGGTGCCGCCGAAGCCGCCAGTGAGCACCTTCTTGGCCACCGCATGGGTGGGGTCGTCGGCCAGGCCGGGGTAGCGCACCCACGAGACCTTGGCGTGGCGCTTGAGGTGCTCGGCCACCTTGAGGGCGTTGGTGCTGTGGCGGTCCAGGCGCAGGCTCAGGG